>JAFGDF010000119.1 GCA_016932235.1 Deltaproteobacteria bacterium
CAACCCCTTTTCCTCAACTATCTTCTGCCCTCGGATTACAGACCCGCTTATCGCCGCAACTGATATGCCCATTTTCCTGGACAGCATCGTCATGGAAACTCCCATCTCCCTCACCGCCCAATAACATAACACGCTGCGGGCTTCCACTATTTTTCGGAATCTTCCAGGCAACCATATTTCTTCAGCTTTGACCCCAAATATTTCGGACACCTTATTTGTTAGTCTATCCAGGTCTATCCCTTTAGATCGGAGCGCGTATCTCCTCTCCATGGCCTCTTCCGCCGATGCCAGCACTTGTCCTACAAAATTACCATCCCCAAGTATCCTCTCATCATTCCTCTGATACACCTGGTCTTTCCTTAATGCCTTGACCCCTTCCCACCCTCCAGCACTCCTAATGAGGCCTCCTCCTGTCAAATCCTGCCTTTTCCCTTCGTTTATAGCCTTCTCTATGAACGCCCTGTATGATCGTCTTGCAGATACCATACGTTCTCCAAACATCCCAAGGACTTTCTCTATATCCTGCCATTCCGTATCTTTCCTGCCTACGATTACGCTATGACCGCAGTATTTGTATTTGTCCAATTCATCAAGGTTATCTACTATCCTTGCACGTATGGGGTTCAGGTGGATATATCTCACAAGTTCAAGAAAATAGATGTCTTTCTGGCATAGAATGGATTTGAAACGATTTTGGAAAAGATGTCCAATTCTGCGATGTTTCCTATTGTAGTATAGAGCATATCCGGTTAAAAGGCGTCTCATAACAGTGGAAATCGGCATTGATCCGGTTTGCAGGAGAAGGTGAAAATGGTTGGGAATAAGCGCCCATGCATAACAGACTGTTTTTGTCTCTCTAATTACTTTTCCCAGACGCTCCAGAAAATTATCCCGGTCGGCATCATTCCGGAAAATATTACATCTTTCAATGCCTCTCACCATTATATGGTGAAGGGCTCCGGTAGTATCTATTCGTGATTTCCTTGGCATGAAATTTCTTTTAGCTCAATTTCATGCCCTTGTCAACTTTATAACTTAACAGCGTCCCCCTTCATGCATTATTTCGGCGACTGCTCGCTCGGCCGCGGCCAGCGCGCCTTCAAGATAACCACCGTGCTCTGCGGCTGTTTCGGTGCCGGCAAAACGAACGATTCCATCCCAAAAATAAGCCTGACCGGCGGGGGGGTTATAGAATGGGTGTTCACGCATCGGTGGCTGATCATAGGTGGTTGAAGTGAATCTTTCTCTCGCCCAATCCTGGTAAAAAAAGACAGAGGGCCGGGAAGCCGATTCGCCATACAGGGTTGCCAACTGGTGTAGAATCGCCTCCGTGACAAGTTGCCGAGAAGTTCGCTGTACGGCGGGAATGCCTACAAACCCCGTCAGTCCATAAGGTGCACCACAATCATTGGAACCGTCATGAATTTCACCCAGGGGTCCATATTCGCTGAATCCCTCGCCGGACAGCCCGTAATCTCGCCAGAATGGTTCTCCATAGAGGGCGCAAAATTTTGCCTGGCCTGCCATCCAGGTGCCGATTCTCAGCATCGCCTGTGTCAAGTCATAAGGGAGTTCGGGTTCAAACAGAATGGTGGAGGCGGCAAGGCGAGGTGGCATGGCGAGGATCACCTTTTCGGCAAAGAAAGATGCAAGGGGCTCTTCTTCCAGGGCGCCCACTTCTGCAAGAGCGCCATTAGACAGTCTTTTTATCCTGCAGACGGGATGATTTAGTCTGATGTTATCTTCAGGAATCCTCTCGCACAATTTTGTAATCAGCCCTATCATGCCTCCGGAAAGCCGCCATGAGAGTGGTTCCATCGGTTTACTTCCGACGGCCCATATCCTGCCGGACTGGTTCTGAAGACATCCGAGGCCTTCCTCGAACTGACGATAGCCGGTCAGGCCAAGCTCCCGAATCAGGCTGTATATCCTGTGATGAATTGAAGGCCAGTACCAGGATGGGCCGAGATCAGAGAAAAACCCGAGATGCTCGGGACTTAATATCCTGCCCCCCAAACGGTCCCGTGCCTCGATAATAAAGGGTGATTTGCGGTTACGATATAAGAGGTAGGATGCATAAACACCGCTGAGGCCTCCGCCTATGATCAGGGTATCAGTTTCTTGAACATGCATGACAGTAAATACTGTAAACTCCTTCCTTCGGCATTTTCACAGCCCTCCTGGACCTTATTATAATTTCTTTTATCACTCCTATCATGCCCGGTTGCTATGTCAACCGATAAATGTTTTTAGCCCGAATGAAGGTTCTTGATAAGTTTTTCTCATCCTGGAGAGAGGTTGGATGATATGGGGGATCGATTCGGCATTAGAGGCTCCGGAGTATGTAAAATATGGAGACAGATTTCCGTTCAGATTGAAAAAGACAAGAAACTGGAAAAGACCGTAAAAAAGTTGGAATACATCTTGGCAAGATTCGCGACCCGGCCCTTATTTATTTGCCGGCAGCATGCTTGGCTGCGACTCTGCCGGAATAGACGTTGTAGCACATACAAGAGGCAGGGATTTCAATAGTATAGGTTTCCTTGTAGGTCATGTTGCTCTCTATGCCAACAGCATACAGGCCCTTGATGGCACTGAAATCTTTTCGTACAACCTGCATGTTTCTGTTTACTTCGATGTCTCCGATATTGTTGTGGCCTCTGACAATCTGACGCGCCGCAAAGAAGGGTGCTGTTTCAATTTTGATAAGATATTTAGCCTCTTTCTTGTAAAGAGAATCCCTGCCGGCATCACACATAGCGTTATACTCTTTGATTTGAGAGATAAAGAGTTTCTTATCAAAGTCCAGCTTTTCAGCCAGTTGTTCTAAAGAATCGGCCATAATGAAATCGGCGTTACCGGCCTGGGCATCGGTTTTGGCTTTATTCAAGGCATCCGGGAAGGAAGCGTCAACATTTTTATCGGATAGGATATCGGCATCCATGACGGCATAAGTATTTTTATGAGGTATCAGAGCGTTGATGGAACATCTGGTATTGATATCATCGCATCCTTCGTTTGTGTAGCGCTCGCCGGTTTCGTTAACCCAGCAAGCACGGTTTAGTTTACCAAGAC
>JAFGDF010000120.1 GCA_016932235.1 Deltaproteobacteria bacterium
AGCGATAAAACATTTTCTGGAGTACCACAAATCACATTCTAAAGAAAACTCGGTTAGGGCAGCATTTTCACCCTGATGATTCCTGAGGTATTCTTTCAAACCTCCAAAGTATCAAGCTGTATCAAAACCTGCAATAAGTCTGACATCTCCCCACGTTGACATTGGCTTTCCACTCATGAGACCCAATTAGAAAAACCATAAAAAATGCCGTCCAAAGCGTCGGCGACGTCCAGGTTTTGTTGTTTTCGACGGCTCCGACGATCTCGACAGTCTTTTACACTACTTTTCTTTATAAATGTCCTCCGGATCATAAAGCGCCCTCTCTTCCTTTTTTATGCTCTGCCTTTCCTCTTCCTCCTCATCTATCATTATACCAAGATATCCACCCCAGAATAGAAAGTCCTCAAACGAAATCCCTTTTTCTACAGGCACTTCTTCCATCTCAACAGACTTATCAGGACCATTAGGGATGTCACATTCCATGATGTCCATATCCTCAAATTCTTCCTCGACCTGAATATCATCCATATAATCATCATCAAAATAATCGTCACACATGGCTTTACCTCCTTTCTAATTATATCATTATCCTTGATTTATGAGGATCTATGATTAAGTTATTTACATTCGAAATAAATCGATCAACATTTTCATAAAGGATGGTTTGGATATGAATACTTTCCGATATTATTTGCCTGGCATCATATTAATTCTGATAGCAGTTGTGATTGTGGCTGTGCCGGAGATCCTCATTGCTCTTCTGGCCTCCATCATTATCATGGCCGGGATAGGCGCTCTATACATTGGACACAAAATCAGAAAATCAGAAATTGAATTTCGACAAAACGGTGAATGGTTTTCCGATGAAGATTCATTAGGACGCAGGTTTGTGAGGAGACCGGTATTCAGAGATTTGAATAAATGGTTTTGACAATCTTTCCCGATTAATAGGGGAAGTCTACATAGATGAAAGGGAGCTGTAACATAAGGCTCCCTTTTTTATAAAATTTTACGAAAAAAATCCTGCCAGGACAATAAAAACGCCTCCTCCGATTCAATAAAAGGTAAAAAATATTGATAAATCCAATTTGATTCGCCATTTTCCCGATGAACCTTAACGGGAATATTCAGGGTCGCCGCATATTCAATCTCAAATCGTGTCCCTCCCGTATAACCATTTTCGGCGCTGATAAAGGCATGAAGGACATTACATACCTCAATCATTTCCTTATTCCTCTGGTAATATCTCTTGGGAACATCAAACCAGGACCGGATATTCGATAGATCAGGCTTGAACAGAATTACTTCCATGCCTCTTTGTTCAGCAATCTCTTTAACCCATGTACAGACACCTTTACAGCCGGACGTTATAATCCGATTTTCAGCCGGTATTGAATTAGCCAATTCCATCACTGACTGTTTATCCTTATATTTCCTTGCTCCTACAATTCCGATATTCATTTCGCACCTCCATAAATAGAAAGCGCCCGTGACCTGTATGATCACGAGCGCTTAAGGTTTATTGCCGGCCTTGTTAATGGCAGAGTGGGTATCAATGCCCGAATAATTGTTGGCCTATAAAATTCCCCTCATACCCCTTTCATAAAATCATTAAGCTGGTTTTTCATTGTTTTGATGATCCCTTCATCAGCCATGCTGTAGTAGCTGACACCGATTATTATATGGTCCAAAAGGTTTACATCTATGACCGAGGTGGCAAGCATTACTCTGAATGTTATGGATTTATCTTCTTGAGAAGGGTAGGTATCTCCTGATGGGTGGTTGTGTGCCATTACAATGGCATTCGCTTTTAATCGGATAATCTGTTTGATAACCTCCCTCGGGTATATCGCAGACCCGGCGATACTTCCCCTAAATAGGGTTTCTGTCGATATAATCTGATTTTTCTGATCCATAAATATGAAAAACATCCTTTCAACATCGTCCTCATCGGCAAATAAAGGCTTAAGGATATTGTAGGCCTCTAAAGAGCTTTTTAGAGTCCTGCCTTTTGATGATTCCCTGACCATTGATACAAACTCCCCTGATATTAGCTTTTCCCAGAATTGTTCCTTGTTCATGATTTCCTCCTTAAAACAAAAACGCCCATGACAAACTGCCATGAGCGTCCATTTGTCAGAATGATTAAGGTTTACTGCTTCACCATAGACAGGATCAGCCCTCCGATTCTTTCAAGCTTATATGACTCTTCCGCGGACAGGCTTTCGTCTTTTGCGGCCCTCGTGTACGCGTTTATAACATTGAACATGGTATAGCCTTCCTCCAAGATCCAAGCAGTTTGGATTGCCTCCGCCTCCTTCTTTGTGATTTGAAATTGAGAGTTAAAAGTCCCAATCGTTGCTAATGGGTTATCTAAATGAGTCTGAGTGGAGATCTCAAACCTTCTCTGGTTATGCTCACTTTCGTTGATCACCTGTCGTAAGATATGAGGGAACTCATCCAATGCTCGCCTGGAGACATGCTTGAACCTGCTTGCAACGGATGTTTTGGATATAAGACCGTTGGAGCAAATAAGGCGGTAAAAATACGCTTCAATGGAGAAGGACAATATCCCGACCTCCGAATTTGCAATACTTATTCCCGGCACGATATCATCCCCACCAAAACCAAATGTTCTCGTAAAATCCGGCACCTTAAGAACCAATAGGTTCTGGTCCAAGGAGTAATGAACTTCAATGTCTGGATTGAAACCATATTCCAGCATCTGTGACAGGATCTCCATGTGGTCTATGGCCTTGTAGCGGTCAGTGAATAACGCTCTTAACTTATCCCCGTCAAAACGGCAAAAGAGCGTCTCCCGTTTCTCTACCTCCTGCTGAACCCAGTAATTCAGGTTGTGCGCCTGTAATTCCTCCGGGCATCTGGCAAGATAGGAATATGGCACTCTTAAACGATTGGCAAATAGCCTCTGCGCCGAAGGAAGAACCTCAAATTGACTTCCTGCGATCCAGATATTCTTTAAAGAATTGAACTCCATATCAGCCACGGGAATGGTTTCATCAAAGTAATTCTCCGACATCCGGTGGACTTCGTTTATAACGCTCTCAAATCTATTTTCTTTTCTCATGATTTTCTCCTTTCATGCTCAATGATGTTAATGTTCATTCCTAACCAACATGTTCCAGTTTGGATTTGTTCAGCCTCTCTGAGACACATCACCTCCTTTTCCCGGAAATAAAAAAAGCCCTCCTGCTGAACAGGAAGGCTCCTTTGAGTTTTCAGCTGAACTGAATTAAGGATTTATGTATTCACCAAGCCTTCTGATTATGGTAAATGGCGCGAGATCATCCTTTCCAAGAATCTCCTTCACCTGGTGATCCTGAAGGAATATCTCTCCCACCTTCTCATCACCCTTCAATACTTCCAGGCCGATATAACCAAGCCTCCGGTTCTGTGACAGCACAAAGGTTTCTCTGTCTTCCCGGTAGACATGGATTTCATCACCATAACCGGCGCTTATCTTATGGGTATGGCTGCCTGTTTGGTCCCTGAATGTTATCTCCAAGCTGGGATTGAACCTTTTGGCATTCAGCATGTCGTCCAATGATTCTTTTCCAATCCTGTAATTGCTGACCTTTCTCATAGTTCACCTCCTTTCTCCGGGCACAAAAAAGCCCCCAGGATCTCTCCCGGAGGCTCGTTAAAGGTTAAACCTATAGGTTTTAATTTCTGCCGAATACACACTGCCGGCATTTGGTTTTATCCCTGCATGCCTCGCATACCTTCACCCTGTCTACGACACCTGCCGCATGATTAATGACTTCACCTATTGCCTTTGTCATCGGCATTCTCATCGCCCAGGCTAATCTACGAAGCGTGCATGACTCTTCATATGAAAGTTCAGGGGTATAGGCCATAAATACCTCCTTTATATTAAGCCCATAGTAATCAATGGATTATTGGTATTGACAACCTTTCCGCATTCATAGCAATAGCTCTTTTGTGCATCTGGCTCACATCGCAAAGTGCCTCCACACTCTGGACACTCTAATTCCAGGATATCATCCATTACGGCCTGCTCTAGTAGCTCCAATATTCTTTCATCCATTGGCTGCCTCCTTGATCCATCCATGAGCCTCGCAGATTCTTACAACCTCTGATGCCCTTTGGATCGGAAAGAAATCTTCCAGCTCACAATCAATCTCAAGCCAGCCGTCAATCTTTATGTTTTTTAATTCGTTGAAGCTTACGAAACCCCATTCTGCGTTCTGAAGATCTCCGTTGAGTATGGCAAAGCCCCAAAACAGATCCTCGCCGTCATACTCGGCTGCATACCAGTCACAGCTACCGATAAAGAAATGAAGATGGATCATCTTATCTCTTATGTTGATATGCTCGGTCTCGTATAACCTGGGGATCTTCGCCAATCTTTCTTTTGTAGGTATATTCCACATGGTTTAACCTCCTTTCTGTTTTATATGGTGAAACATGCTTTTTTGAATTGACAGTCTCCGCACTGCCAGCCGGTCTGGCGATAGAAAATCCTGTTTTCAATGGCTTTGAGAATGTAATTGATTAGATGGATAAGGCGCTGGAAGTCGGCTTCTGACCTGGTTACATAATAATGGTCAAAGGTGGGCTTTTTGGTTTTAATCAGCACATCATACCTGACGAGACAGCTGTTGCTCGATGTGCCGACCCTCATACTCGTCATGGCGTATGAATAAACTGTCGCCTGGAGGTCATATTCGAGTTTGAGAGATGAATAGCGCTGGCTGCTGGTCTTTAATTCCACAACGGAGTATGTGCCGTCATCATCCGCCTCAACGAGGTCAAAGACACCTTTGAGTATGACAGGGAGATCGCTCTTTCCATTGATGATATCCGGAATCTTCTGGGTGAAGGGCATCTCCACGGCCCTTATTTTTCTTGGTCTTGTTTCAGCGTGGAACAGTTTCAGGAGATTTATTCCCTGCTCTCTTAATGTTTCTGATGTCTCACCGTCTTTCATGGTCAACGGTATATCGTTATTGCCGATGTCATCGAAAAACACGGTCTCAAATGTATGAATCATCTGGTCTACGGGAATGATTTCACCGTTTTCCTGTATATTACGGTAATAGGCCTCCGCTGATTTGTGAATGGCTTTCCCGAAACATAGCGCTGCCGGCCTGCTCTCCCATGGGGTGCCATAGACATACTGGTGGGCGTATTTCATGGGACAGAGAAGATATGTGTTGAGCTGGCTGTAGGAGAAATGGAGCGATACTGGCTGCTCCTCTCCATGCTGTTTCATAAGTGTTAATGTCATTTTTATCTCCTTTCCGTCTTAACAGACGAAAAAGGGGAGCAGGACATCAGGTCCAACTCCCCCCGGAATAAGGTTATTTGAATGAAATGCTACATGGCCATGCTTTTGAGGGCATCTATGAAAGCCGAGGCATCCTTGACTGTGAGGTATGCCATCTTTACACCGAACAGCTTCAGGCTTTCATCGTCCAATCCCCTGGAATCCATGTTCAGGTTACGTCCGAGGTCAACCAGGTAGCTCAACTGCTTGTTGGTTATCCTCGCGTCTCCATTACCGCCCTTTCCTCCATTACCTCCATTTCCAGGTTTAGAGGTTTGCGGTTCTTCGGGATTCTTCGGATCGGTATCAGTATTTCCTTGAGGGGGCCTGGGTGAATTCCCGTTTCCGTTCTCCAGGTGGCTGACTTCCTCTGCCGAACAATACTCGACGCCATATCCAGCAAATCTGAGAGATCTTGCTATGGCTCGGGTTTCAGCTAATTCCAGAATAGCCGGAGCAATGGTGTGGTCTCTTTCAACGCTCGCCATGCCGAAACCAGGGAAAGCACCCTTTGAAGTGGCAGTGACTGCCCTGACCACGGCGATGTTTTCATCGTAACGAATTATCTCCGTGGTGATGGACATATTCTCGTTGTCCTCATGAGCAAGCCTCAGCCGACCTCCTACCTTCGGAAAGATGGATTTGACCCACTTCTCCTCTTTCTTATCCCAATGAGACATGATGACGATCTCATCGTCTCGAAACTGATTATTGTTGGTTTGATTTGTCATAGTTTTTTCTCCTTTCTTTTGGATTAAGGGTTCATAAACACAAAAAGGCCCAGCCGATCGTGGTGACCGACTGGGCCTGGTTATGGGGTTATGCGGATACACTTCCGCCTTCTTAAAAACTTTTTAAGTATTCACCTCCTTTCAATGTTTTGTTGATACGGATTTAGAGAGCCGAAAGATCAGAACTGATTAAAGCAGGCAAGATGTCCAGGGAAATCCTTTTCGATTGCCCTGTCAATCTCCTCCTGGGTGGCATCTGTATCATTACACATATAGCAGGGACGGCACATAATAAGTCCTGTGGAGCTTTTGCGTGCCTGCTCAGGTTTCATCTCTTCCGAGCAAGCCTGGCAAAAGATGTAGCTCAGTTTCCTGGCATTCATATTACGGTAGATTTCTGCGATCTCCCAGTCGGACAGCCTGGCTTCTTCACATTTGTAAGGCATATTAATTCACCTCCTTTCTTGACTTGGATATTTCAAAACTGGATGAGAGAGAAATCTCTCAAGATGTGAGGGTTGAATGGTTTATCGCATGCGATAAATCTGATTTGCGGATGGAGAAAGACAATCTGACAAGGGGGGCATAGCGCCCTATATTAATTGAAATGGATATAAGGATGCTTAAATACCCTTTACCAGCTTGTCACACACACAGGCCTGATTTCATGATGTCGATTATGATTACAAAAAATGAAGGATAAGATTTTTAGGAATGCTTAAAAAAGGGACCCTAAAATAATATGCGGAGCTATTTCAAACATAATGACCATGATGCCGAAAGTCGAAAGGGGAAACCCCCTAAATACGAATAAATTTGAATTGATAAAATAAAGGAAGGGGTAAGTATGGGTCTGGTGGCGTTCGTCGATTGTGGGCCAAATATGAGCTTCTAAATGGCTGATTATGCAGTAAATGCAAGCAGTTACGGTAGTAAATAATCATATCTTCTTGTTCATTATCCACCTGATTATATTCTTCGCCTGATTCATCTCATGTGTGTGGTCTGGCTTACAGCTAACTGAAAGAGGATAGTGGGATGTGGTCTGGTTTTGGTGTGCTGATTGATCATGAGGATGATATTTCTATGCTATATGATACTAATACTATCGCCGGGATGACTTATGGATTGTATTGATTGGAATAATTAGCTATCCTTCAACTATATTTTAATATATTTCTGTGCTATTTTAAAATGTCCGCAAAAAAATTAATACATCGGCTTTATTTTTTTTCTTTCTATCAATTCGATCAAGGCCGGGAGGTCTTTCATTTGCTCTGAACACCAGGGGACAAGTTCTATTTCTGTCTCGATAGCAAAAGGCCCCAAGAGCTGATAAAACCAGAAATATTGCGAACCCCAGTAATCCCAGAACTCGCTCCAGTCTATTTTCTTGGATTCAAAATTCTCAAAATTATCATCCCACTTTGACCAGACCTCCTCCCAGCCTTCCACCCCATCATAATGGAAGATCTTTCTGTCAGTTGCCCATATCGCAAAAGGTTTCTTCTGCTCCATATCCCACCATATACCAAATTCTACCCTTGTCATCGCCATTCCCTCCCTATATGAGGCATTGGTGAATTGAGTCTTTCCCGCCGCATCTCCGCCTGCCATCCCTCATAGAAAAAAGATTTTTTTCTTTTTCCCAACGTTTGAAAACAGAGATTGCTTCTCTGTCTATCTCCTCAAACCTGCCAATCATAATGAGCCTTCCGATCTGATCGACGTATTCACATCCCGTGCTATTCATGACAAGGTTCTCAACAACACTGTCATGGAAGTCCTGAGGCCCATCAGGAAAGACTGGATAATACACAATCCAATTCTTATCAACAATAAAAGCTCCTCCCAGTTCATATCTGTAAAACCTCTGGACCTGTGGTTCCTCCATGACATAGATCAGGCTTCCTTGTTCTGCCAATTGTATTATTCGCTCTACCATATCTTCACCTTCTCATTTTGAATACGAAAAAAAATCCTCAAACGCTCCCATCAGGCATCTTCGAAAACCTGACAATCCAGCGGACGACTTACAGCAGCTGCTAATCAGCATCGTTAAAGTTCCTACTTCTGATATTAGTTACAAGCCAGTTTTTAATCCGAATACTTACAACTACTTTACAATACCTTCCAGCCACAATATTCTGTTATTGAAATATATTTGACACACAATGGTAACTTTTATATACTCTGTTCATAAAAAGCGAGTTCTTATCATATATAATATCATATTATACATATAAATTCGCCATGGCCCTGATCTTTCCAGAAAATTCTTCCCTTGATCACAATATACCCACTCGACACAAAGAGCTCCTCCTCCTTCTTGAAGAGCTCCTCTCCGATGAGTGGGAATGCCATGTGTACATTACCCAGGGTGGCATATCCCACTTTATTGTCACGAGTCCAGAACTCGGAGTCCTTTTCTTGAAAGTAGTGAGCGAGCCGGCAGGTAGGATGCAATCTCTTGTTGAGCACATGTTACTTTTGGGAAAGCTCTCCGTAGAAACAATGAAGCAACACATGCTGCGGGATACAGATCTTACTATCGAAGACAGGAGCCTCAAATTCGCTGTTGGATTCGGGCTGATTTTCTCTGAGGCCAGCAGGAGAGAGGTCCACATGAGGATTCCATCCGCTTCCTCTCAGTACACATTGTTTTGGGATGAACTGGATGAAATGGACGATAATTCCAGGCAATTGGAGGACCGCCTCCTTGCCATGGTGGAATCAGCGAAGTTTGAAGACCTCGACGACACTATACTAAAAAGCATTCGTTTACGAATCCGTTCACTGCCAACCGACCTTGGGGCATTGCCTCCTTTCCAATCGCCGGCAGATTTTACAGATTCAAAGGACCGATCCAGTACTTTGAAAAAGATCAGCAGACCCAAACTTAAGTCCGGTGATTCCGGCCTAGGTCAAGTTCAGTCGGAACAGCTGATGGCTCCAAAGGAAAGCCAAGCAGAGGTGTATGGCAACATCGCTGTTCTAAATGCACAATTGATTAGCCGACAATTGAAGGACATACTGGCACATATATTCACTGTGATGGAACCGAACAGCGGACTTGAAGGCATCGACTTTAGAGACGACGAAACGACGAACGGTAAAGATGTGATTGTGCATCTCAGTTTCCACACAACAACTATGGTTGCCGAGATAAAATTGATGAGTTTTTTCAACGATGCTTTCAACGCGGTGGTGAACAATACAGAAGACCAAATCTCGATCATCTGCCATATCTGGGAACACATGCTTGTTGCCATTTTCGTAATAACACGGATGGCACGGTATACTAGGGGCAAAGTAGCAAGAGGTATCGCTCATGATGAGATCAAATTCCGGAAAAGGATGATCAAAGAGACAACAATTTGGGCAACCCAAAGGATGAAGGATCTTGCTAAAGAGTTTCCAGTCGAGCCGCCACATATTGATGAAGATCCCTTTTTCGGGCCACTGATCAAAACCACGATGCAGGAGATGATGGAACAGAGAGATTCATTGCAAAATGCTGCATCTAATCAAAAACAGTTGCTCGATGAAGGAATACAATTTCGAGACGAAGAGAGTAATGTGCAATTTGTGTCCTTCAGGGAGTATCTGAGGTTCTTTAGTGATGACAAAGACGATCCTTCATGGGACACACGGAAGCAAGAGCTTGGCGCTTCAGGCGACAAGGTCAAAAATGGGACGCCAAAGGAAGAAGAAGGCGAGGGAAGGACCGCCGTTAAAACTCTAGTGGTCCCATTCGTCAGACACCTCGAATTTTTGGGGTATCAACTTGAAGATGTAAGAGTCAGAGGACCGGGTATGGCCACATATGATTTAATACATCGGACGAGATCGCCAATATCTCTCTATTCTCTTAATTTTGGCAATATTAGCTTCATTATTCTGAAATGCTATTTGAACTTTGACAAATCTGAGATTGTGGCCAAATACAACGATGTATTGATGGCACTCAATGAAGTTAACAGAAGTTCACGCACCACCTGTTATATATCTGAAGAGTGTGGCATAGAGCTTCAAACCTGCTTCTCCAGTCGGTATTTCAACAAGGCTGACTTTAATTACACTTTTCAAGGCTTCTACAGAAATACTGTAGAAGCCCGACAGCGCATTGGCGAGACATTGCAGAAATCCTAACGCCAATCACGATACATTGAATCCGCTGAAAAGGACGAAATCCCCTTTTGATGCAGTCAATCACGGTGATTTTTTAAGCCGATTGGAAAGGGAAAAGAAGGAGCATATGACATGGCCAAGATGATTCCTATGGACATTACCCACTTGCCGGTGAACACAAAGCGGAGTGAGAGAGCGCTGTACAGGATAATTGAAAAGCACACTCCCGACGATTGGATCTGCTACGCTGGACATAAACTTGTGACAGGGACAACCCCTGACTTTGTTCTTATGGGGCCGGAACTTGGGTTTCTTATTCTGGAAGAGAAGAGTATCCCGTTGAATTTGGTCAAGAGCCTGTCAAGTGAGAGGTGGACTGTTATCAGAGAAGGAGGTCCACAAGAAGAAACTCATCCTCTGCGACAAGCTAGGACTTACGCGGAAAAAGCCGCTGGGGAAATGAAGAGACACAGACGCCTTACTGATGATCGAGGGAGATTGAAATTCGTTTTCGGTCATGGCGTCGTTTTGTCGAGCATACGCCGTGAGGAGATGGCTCAGGGAAGTATCACCTTCTCCACGCCTCCAATAGCGACCTTCGAGCCTCATCTGGTCATATTTAGCGATGAACTACCAAGAAAGGGACAAAAAGAAAGCGACTTCGCAGAACGACTGCTCAAAATGACCCGGCTGTTTCGCTTCGACAAGCTTGATGATGGAGATCTTCAAACAATAAGAAGCATGGTTTTCCCTGAATCGCGTGCGAGACCGCTTGTCGATGTATTGTTGGACCGCAATTCTGTTCTGGAAGCACTGACCGTTCAACAGGAGCAAATGGCAAGAGGTATTGGCAAGAATGACATTGTTCCTCACCGCCTGCTAAACGGCGTTGCTGGGTGTGGAAAGAGTATTATATTGAGGATAAGGACTGCGGATGTAGCTGCCGCCAATCCAGACTGGAAAGTTCTGTTGACCTTTTTCACTCGCTCATTGAAGAAGTTTTTGTCAAAAGACATGCCGAGCAATGTGGATGTAATGACTATTGGACAATGCCTCTTCAAACAATGGAAAGGTCTGGGTTATGAAAATGGTGGGTTTGACAACCTGTCCGACGAGGGTTGGGCAAGGACTGTGCGAGACATTAAGGAGAAAGGGCTGTCAAAGGGGGTATATCAGGCCGTTTTTGTTGATGAATGCCAGGACCTCACTCCAGTTCAGGTTGATTTTATGCGCCATGTTCTTTCTGAGAATGAGAACTGCGCCTTTTTCTGTGGCGATGCTGCCCAAAACATTTTCAGCAAGAAGCGGATTCGGTGGATCGATCACGGTTTTAAGTTCAGAGGGCGAACAAGTAATGCGACACTGTCCTTCAACTATAGAAATACCCGTGAAATCTTTGAGTTCGCGCTGGAATTCGTCAAGGAGCAAGTGCATAAGAATGATATAGAGGGGAGTGTGGTAGGGTTAAGTAAGAATCCATACCAGCATGTTGACTTTGAGAGAACTGGGGAGACGCCTGAAATGAGAGAGTTCTCCACGGCTGGTGACGAGATCCGTTGGATCTGCCATGAGATAGTTAGACTTGTCAGAGATGAGGAGATAGCTCCGGGAACCATCAGTATTATACATCCTAATGCCACACCCAGATTCAACAATGTAATCGCTCCTTATATCCAATCCATCGAGAATCAGGATATCCCGACATATTGGATTTCCAAGGATGAAACGAGCAAGATTAACTTTGAATTGGGAATAAACAGAGTTGCGATCTCTACACCAAATTCTGCAAAAGGACTGGAATGGGACATTGTATTCATGCCATGCATTCATCGCTATTACGGCGATAGCCAGGACAACCTCCGCTTTGTGGCCGCCACGCGAGCACGCAATCTTCTCTATCCAAGCATACATCGTGAAGATTAGGGTATGGACAGTTTGAATTATAGATGTCTTTGGTTTGTCCTGATTGATTCGTTAGATACTTATGTCTTATTTCTATCTTATGGCTACCGGATGAATTGGAGGTAATTATTGCTATTTTATTCCTGCTACTGGATCAAAAGGATAGAGATTATAGAGGGTGATGGTTATCCAGAAGATTGAAACAGATATGAAGGTATCTATCATACGGTGATTACTGATATAAATGTAATTTTTTTTGGGGCTTTTTATCGTTTTTATGGCTATTTTATCAAATGACCATCCATGGGAAATCGTTATTTATCCAGATAGGGTATCATTATCAGATGTTAGACTAGTTTGAAATTGCAAAGTGAATGATTTTGGCCGGTTAGATACACTCTTAACACTTATAAGACTGCTAGATTGTTTTTACCATTTTCAGGATAGTATAATCATAATGATGTTCTGTATGGTGCTTAATACACATAATGTTCATTTTTATTAAAAGTGCTAAATCAGGATCTTTATTTTTGGAAGGCCAAAATATATGGGATTAGAATAGGTTATTTGATTTCAAGCTGTGCCCAAATTGTGCCCGTCAAGGTCAAAAAAGTTCAAAAATTTCCAAACAAAACCAAAAATACAAAAAAATAATACAGTAAATTCAATATGTTGAAATTATTAAATTTACTGTTTTTCTACATGTTGCTCTCAAAATCCAGTGAGCCACAAGCTCGTGGGGGTTCAAGTCCCCCCTCCGGCACCAGTAATATCAAGGGGTCACAACTCTTAACACAGGTTGTCGCCCTTTTATTTTTTGCAAGTGTGATAAATTTGTGATAATCGGTTTTTTGACTTCATCCAGCTTTTCTACGGAAGCTCTCAGTGTTTCAGTGTGGTGGTGTGCGTATCGCCGAACCATCGTTACCGTTTTCCACCTTCCCAGTTTCTGAACCGTATAGAGATCCACGCCGTTCTGTCTAAGCCACATTGCAAAGGTATGCGCTGAGGGTCTGGAAAGGGAAACAGAAGGAGCATGATATGGAGAAGGTCGCCCATTACGCCGAGATGAACTGGACGATGAGTAATGGGATAGGCGGGGAGATTTGAAGATGATAAAATAAATTTTCATCTCAACGAACAGTGCAGTGTAGCCCGCCACCTAACAACAAGGTTCCTGTAATTTTAGGGCTTTGCCTTGATGTCGAGCAATTTTTCGCTGCTTATTGCATTAATGTGAACGTGCTTTTCCGCATAGTCGTTAAGATGGGTTGATTAAAGACACAAATGTTTTTAAATCCTCATTTGTCTTAAGAGCGGAGGGCTGAAACTTTTGGTTCAGAAGAAGGCCCTGCACGGATAACTGGTCAAGTTGAGCATCTGATTTCATCACCGCAGTAATCCCATTCTTATCCATTCCCTGAGATGGAAAAGCGTTGCCTTTAGAAAGGGATACCCAGGCCCGACAGCCACTGGGAAGAGCTCCGTGTCATGGACGGACTTGACCCGGACCCGGAACCCGGTTTTTTCAATAGGTTGCACATCTGGATGCCCCGGCTTACAAATTGCCAGGGCAGGCTTATCAAGTCCGTCATGGCTTAAATAATAATCATGCTTTTTCTATTAAGACACAGTCTCCTGTGCAGGAATGACGGGCTATATAGAATCAAGGGTCACATACACCAGCACGAAAATAAATTCTAATATTAGTCTTCATTTTTTCATAATACTAAACTGAAAAACAGGTCTGTCTATCCTAGTAAATCCTGCCGGGCCATGTTGCAGTCCCTTGGGGATAAAGATGATGCAGCTTTTAGTGATTACATGTTTCTCATCACCTAACCAGAACTCACATTCTGCACCTAAATCATAGGAGTCTTCCGGATTGCTGCCAAACATGGCTAACACTTCGTCAAAGTCATGTGTATGCGGTTTCAGCTGTCTCTCAGCTCCAGTAAGATCCTCGCTGGGGAAAAACCAGTTAGTGGACACAGGAAAGGCATCTTTTATGACAGAGTCATTTAAGTTCAATATATTCAAGAATTCTCCCGGTCTATATGTTGGTTCATAGGAAGAGTCAATCACTTTGGGTTTTAGCTCGGTGACAATATATTTCCCGTATTTTGTTGTATTCATGTTCTGTTCCCTTCTTATCTATTTAAGATTAATATAAAGCAATTATCCTTAGTAACGATAAGGCTTTTCGGGCATCTACGTCTCAAATATAGCACCTAAAACCTATTACTTTTTATCATCACCATAATGTTGTCTGACAGCCCGCCAGATATGCCCCTTATTGCTTCCATGTACCATAGGCTATCGGTGGTCTCCTGAACTCTTCAGGATATCTAAACTTCATATTGGCTAAATGTACCATCTGCCTGCCCAGGTTATGA
>JAFGDF010000121.1 GCA_016932235.1 Deltaproteobacteria bacterium
TATCCGCCTGTCACGGCAATATACGTTAGAAAGTATATTAACAAACTATGAAAAAAATAATAATGTTAGATCGATTAAAAGGTTTCAAAGTCAATGGCGGACAGGTCTCATGGATTGTGATATTTTTTAACGGGGTGGGGAAAAACCCAATATTCCATCATTCCACCATTCCATTATTCCAAATGTGAGCGAAGCGAACTAAGTTCTGAAAGGATATAAATGGCGATAATTAAGGGATTTTTAATCAAAAAAGAGCAGGAAATCAGGGAATTAAAAACATTTGCGTCCCTGTATGTCCATGAAAAAACAGGGGCTGAAATCCTTTCTCTTGTGAATGATGACGAAAACAAGGTGTTCGGAATTACATTTAGAACCCCGCCTTCCGATTCAACGGGCATACCCCATATCCTGGAGCATTCGGTCCTTTGCGGGTCGCGCAGGTATCCGGTCAAGGAACCTTTTGTGGAACTCCTTAAAGGATCTCTTCAGACCTTTCTTAATGCAATGACCTATCCGGATAAGACATGCTATCCCGTGGCCAGTCAGAACCTCCAGGATTTTTATAATTTAATTGATGTCTATCTCGATGCGGTCTTTTATCCAAGGCTGACACCCTTCATATTTCAGCAGGAGGGATGGCATTATGAAATGGAGCAACCGGAGGACGACCTTAGATACAAGGGGGTTGTTTTTAACGAGATGAAGGGGGCCTATTCTTCCCCGGACAACCTCATTGCCGATTATTCTCTCAGGTATCTTTTCCCGGACAATGCCTATGGCTTTGATTCGGGGGGCGATCCAAAGAAGATACCCGGGCTTAAGTTTGAAAAATTCCGGGATTTTCACCGAAAATACTATCATCCTTCTAATTCCAGGATATATTTTTACGGGAATGACGAACCCCAAAGACGTCTGCATATTATTAAAGAATATTTGGATGATTTTGATAGGATGGAAATTGATTCTTCCATAATCCTGCAAAAATCCTTTGATAAACCACAGAGGGTAATACGATCCTTTGCCGCAGGTGAAGGAGAGGATGATAATAGATCAAAAGGGATGATTACGATCAACTGGATGCTTTCCGAGGCATCTGACTCAAGGCGAAACCTGGCAATGCATATACTTGAGTATATCCTTTTGGGAATGCCGGGTTCACCACTGCGAAAGGCATTAATAGAATCGAACCTGGGAGAGGATCTTACGGGAACAGGACTTGGAAGCGAGATACGGCAGATGTATTTTTCAACCGGCCTGAAGGGGATTGACCTTGATAATGCGGACAGGGTTCAGGATCTGATCATCCGGACCCTCACCCGTCTTGCAGAAAGGGGGATTGATCCACTGACGATCGAAGCGGCCCTGAATAGTATTGAATTCAAGTTGCGGGAGAATAATACGGGAAGCTTCCCCAGGGGGCTCCTGCTCATGCTTCGCTCCATGACAACCTGGCTTTATGATAATGATCCTCTGGAGTTGCTGGCCTTTGAATCTCCCTTGAATGAGTTGAAATCCGCCATTGCTTCCAATAACTCTTTTTTTGAGGACATGATCAGAGAATATTTTCTCGAAAATCCTCACAGGATGACCCTTATCCTGAGGCCGGACCCGAATCTCGATGAAATGGAAAAAGAGGCCGAAAAAACCGGTTTGAAAAAAGCGAAGGAGACAATGACGCCTGAAGATATCGATGCTATCCTGGAAAATACGCGGCAACTCAGGCAGGCCCAGGAGACCCCTGATCCGACCGAAGCCCTGGCCGCCATACCCATGTTAAAAGTCGCGGATCTTGAGAAGGAAAACAAAAGGATTCCTCTTCTTTCAAAAATGGAGGGAGGCAGCAGGCTCCTGTTTCATGATATCTTCACAAACGGGATCTTCTACCTGGATTTAGGTTTTAATCTCCATACCCTGCCGCAAAAATACCTTGCCTATTCGAGGATCTTTGGAAAGGCGGTTCTTGAGATGGGAACGGAGACGGAAGACTATGTGACACTCACCCAGCGAATAAGCAGAAAGACAGGGGGAATAGATTCAATCCTTCATACCTCATCCATAAAAGAAAGAAACACGGGCGCGGCATGGCTGTTCCTAAGGGGAAAGGCGATGTCTTCCAATTTGAATGATCTGCTTGAGATCCTGAGGGATATACTCCTGACAGTACGCCTGGATAACAAAGAGAGATTCAGGCAGATAGTCCTGGAGGCAAAGGCGAGGGAGGAACAGAGACTTGTCCCAACCGGGCACCTGGTTGTCAATCAGCGTATCCGTGCCCATTTTACAGAGGCGGACTGGGCCGCGGAACAGATGAACGGTCTCAGCTATCTCTTTTTCCTTCGCAAACTGACAAGGCTGATCGATGAAGACTGGCCGGGTGTGCTTTCCGATCTCCAGGAGATGCATAATCTTCTTATCAATCGGAATGCCCTTCTCGTGAATATTACCATTGATGAGAAGGGTCGGGCGAATTCCGAACAGAAGGTAATCGATTTCCTGAATATGCTGCCTGCATCGGATGTAAAAGTCATGGATTGGTCACCTGCGGATATGCCGGGTTTTGAGGGGCTGACGATTCCATCACAGGTGAACTATGTGGGTAAGGGAGCGAATCTCTATAAGCTCGGCTATAATTACCACGGATCAAGCCATGTAATCTGCCGTTATCTGCGCAACTCATGGCTATGGGATCGTGTGCGCGTTCAGGGAGGGGCATATGGCGCCTTTTGTCTCTTTGACCGTCATTCGGGAACACTTACATTCGTGTCATACAGGGATCCAAATCTTGATAATACTATTGATGTATTCGACGGGGCCGCGGGATTTTTGAGGACTAATATCCTGCATGATGATGAACTGACAAAAGGGATTATAGGATGCATCGGTGACGTTGATGCCTATAAACTGCCGGACGCAAAGGGTTATACATCAATGGTCCATTTCCTTTCCGGTGAAACGGATGCGGACAGGCAGCGTATGCGGGAGGAGATCCTGAGTACAAAGGCCGAGGATTTCAGGGCATTTGCCGATGTCCTGGATTCGGTCGCTAAGGATGGTATTGTAAAGATTCTCGGCGCCCAGGCCGCGATCAAGGAATCCCTGGGAAAAAGGCAGGGCTGGCTGGATCTGGTTAAGGTGTTATAAAGGCAGGCGTAAGGCGCAGGGCACAAGGCACAAGGGGAAGGTAAAACATAAAGGCAGGCGCGGTGTAAGCAGGGTTAGGGGCGTAAGGATTTAGTTTTACGCCCAAAAGGGATACCGAGTTTTTTCATTCTCTTTCGCAGTGTCGATGGGTTTACCTGCAGAAGCCTGGCAGCTCCTTTTTCTCCTCCAATCCTGCCTCCGGTTCTCTCAAGGACCATGCGTATGTGCCTTGAAACAACCTCATCAAGGGCCATGGTATCTTTCGCTCCTGATGTGGATTTTACTGCAGGTTTTAAGTCTGTTCCGGGTGATATTGTTGTCTGGTGGATGTCTCCGAAGGTAATGGGCCCGCCTCCGCTTAAAATCAAGGCCCTCTCAACCGCGTTCTGAAGTTCTCTTATATTGCCTGGCCATGGATAGGCCATAGTGTTCTCAAGGGCGCCCTGAGCCAAAGGAGGTGTTTCCCTTAAGCCTATCTCCTGCGATTTTTTCTGAATAAAATAATGGACAAGGGAAGGAATATCGCATCTTCTCTCCCGAAGGGGGGGAAGGGCAATAGGGAAGACATTGAGACGGAAGTACAGGTCATCCCGGAACGTCCCCTCCCTGATCATGGCTTCGAGGTCACGATGGGTCGCGGCAATCAACCTTATATCCACCTTTATGGGCTCGGTCCCTCCCACTCTCTCGATCTCCCTTTCCTGGAGAACCCTTAAAAGCCTGACCTGGGCCTCAGGCTGAAGTTCCCCGACCTCGTCTAAAAAGATCGTGCCTCCATGGGCTCGTTCAAAACGTCCCCGTTTCCTTGTGAGGGCGCCGGTGAAGGCCCCCTTTTCGTGGCCGAAAAGCTCGCTGTCCACGAGATTTTCCGGTATGGCCCCGCAGTTGACCGCAATGAATGGGCCGTCCTTTCTGGTTGACAGGTTATGGATCGCACCGGCTATAACCTCCTTTCCAGTGCCTGTCTCTCCGGAAAGCAGTACCGGGCTTGA
>JAFGDF010000122.1 GCA_016932235.1 Deltaproteobacteria bacterium
AGTTTAACAATGTCGGTATATAATTCAACGTTATCTCTAAAGACCGTGGCCTGGGGAGCACTTTTTACGAGCGAACTCGTTCCTGGCTTGTTCATCGCATGAAGCCTTACGAGGCGGGCGGCAAACCATCTCAGTCGATGCAACGAAGGGTGAAGGTAGAACGACCTGAAAAGGTATCCGCCAGTTCTCCGAGGCGTAGGTTCTACGAGCTGGAAGCCTGGCATGCACCTTACGCTATTACATTGCTACCCGGGTCTTCGCAGTTCAAAAAGGCCCCCCATGCCGTGATCATGAGACCATAGGGTGGTATTTTCATGCATTGTGGAGGCCCGGAGGGCCAAGAGTGTTTAGGTTTAAGAAATATATTCCGCAGGAATATCAAAAAGTAAGATGAAGGCGAACCTTGTTATTTATAATAATTGCATAATTATAAAAAGAAGGGCTGTATCGTGCTTATCAATCATATGGAAATTAAATCAGGATACGGAAAAGAATTAAATAAATATCACAGTGTTGAATTCTATATCGATGGTATTGATTTTCCATACCAATTCAGAATCTGGAATACCGCATTTGAATCCATTAGTGTTCTGATAAAAGATGATTCAGGGTTGTTAAAGCTTATCAAAGAAGGTGATATACTGGAAATGAAATATTACTCCCATGAATCGGTCTATCCTTCAGAAAAGATTCCTACCGTTGTTCGCCACGTTACCAGAGAGAATCAAGGACGCCTTAAAGGCTACTATCTGGTAGGTCTCGAGATCCTTTGATTCATAATATGTTGTTTCCGGCAATCAGCTTATAAATGAAAAACCATATCAGAGCCTACGGCAAAGCATTCCAGGTCGGAGCCTCTTTCTTTTACAATCTCCCGACATTTATCGACGATCCGATCCATTTCACTGTCCGTCCTGTCCTGATTCAAGTGAAAGAGACCAAACTGTTTTACCTCCGACTGGATGGCGAGTTCTAAGGCAGTTGTATATTTGGTGTGACCCCATTGTATATTAGTTTTGTATTCTTCTTCTGTGTATTCCGCATCATGGATAAGAAAGTCTGCGCCTTTTGAAAATTCCATATAATCATTAAAGGAAAGCCCACCGCGGTGAGTGAAATCAAGCTCATTGTCGGTAAGAAAAACAAAGGAGCGACCGTCCTCAGTAAATTTATAGCCGTTTCCCTGATTAGGGTGACTGAGCCGGATATGACTGACGGTTATCGTGCCGATTTCAATATATTCGGGGCACTCCGGAAAATACTGTATCTTTGCCTTGATATCTCCGTAGGCTACCGGAAAATTAGGGGGGGACATGACTTTGCTAAGCATGACTTCAATAAATTTTTGAGCAAATGGGCAGCCCTGCAATCGGATTCTGGTTTCTTCAAAGTATATGGGTTTGAAAAATGGAAAACCCATGAGGTGATCCCAGTGCGCGTGTGTAAATATCAGATCAAAATCAAAAAGTCCTTCTGAAAGCAGATGATTCCCCAGTCGTCTGATGCCAGTTCCGGCATCGACAATTATTATTTTATCATCCTTTGTTCTTATCTCCAGGCAGGTGGTATCGCCGCCGTATTTATTGTATTCCTTACCTGAAACAGCGATTGACCCTCTTGATCCCCAGCATTTGATATACATTTAATTTCCTTCCGTGCTTATAGGATGATGAAGCCTATTTGATTGTAGAATTGATTTCATGGGATTATAATTATAAAGAGTGACAGTGGTCAATAAAATAAGGAGGGTCGCATAGATGATGGAACCGAACAATGAGAAATATATTGTCAGGAAACCTTTATACAAACACGGCGGCTGCGTTAAAAACAAGAAGGGTCCTTCTATGACCTATATGAGCAACACACAGGTGCCTGGAGTGAATCATTATCTGGAATACAGGTGGGTATACGGCATACCGGAGCCAGATCCATATTTGCATGAGCATGTGAATGATTTTTCTAAGATCATGCTGTATATCGGCGGTGATTACAGTGTCCCTGAAGACCTGGGTGGCGAGATAGAGTTATCCCTGGGGGGTCAAAAGCTTATGTTTGGCAATACATCGGCGATATTTATACCGGCAGGAGAGTCTCACAGCCAGGCGGTATGGAAGAAATTTAAAAGACCCCATATACAGATGATGATAATTCTGGGGAGCGGTGAAGACATCGATCTGCACGAGAGAAATGGTGTAGAGGAGGCAGGGAAGGGATTATCGCAAAAAAAGGATAATGTGGACTACGAAAGATACCTTGTAAGGAAGCCTGTATATGAACGTTCCGGAGGTATTAAAAACCGCCAGAGTCCCACCATGACTTTCATAAGCGCGAATCAGGTGCCGGAAGCCGAATACTATCTTGAGTTCGGATGGATATACGGTATTCCCGAACCAAATCCTCACATACCAGAGCATGTACACGAAAACGACGAGATCGTTCTGCATTTCGGCGGGGATCCAGAAAAGCCGGAGGACCTGGGAGGGATGATCGAGTTACACGTAGGCGGTAAACCTCTTTTATTTGATACCACTACGGCTATTTTTGCTCCAAAGGGATTGTACCATTGTCCGGTAATATGGAGAGAATTCAGAAAACCGCATGTTGAGATGGCCATAACACTGGGTTCAGGCAGGAGATAATCATATCAAGATCATATATAGTGATGGGCGTATTTTCTGACATGATGACCGTCCAGGACATGAAACTGCCGTAACTTTTTCAGCATAACGGGAGAAAAGACTCCGATAGGGATGTATATAATCTTCTTCCCGAGACCTGCCGCAACGCTTTGACAATGCCCAGATGGTGGCGCGCCTGAGACATAAACAACATGCCTTTCAAGACAGTAATCAATAGCGGCCATCAATAATCTTTCCGGTTTAAATCTTGCCGTGTCAAAATAGCTGTCTTTCCAGATGTCATAGACCCTCATGGGAGGATAAGTCAGCATGAAACCACCGTACTGGCATCTGCTGATTCCGGGGCCATCCATTATGTCTCCGGCAGGCGTACTATAGAAGGCCATGTCAGATTCCTGATCATGCTCGCCAAGCCATGTTACCAGCCATGGGAAACGCTCTTTTCCATCCTGGCCCGGCAGATCCGGATCAAATATGACGACGACAGAACCGACTTTTCCATTCAACGGCCTGTTCTCTTTGACATAGAGTTTATTCTCCTGCCACTTTCTAATGGTTTCTCGGATATCAATACCGTCAAGCATGGAACTGCTGAAGGTAATGATCCTGCTGTTCTCTTCGGATTTTATCTCAAGTGCCCTTTTCATTAAATGTCGGCCGTACCCTTCTATGACAACGTCTTCCGGCGGATAGGAACAGATGTAACGGCCTGAGAAATTTTTTCTCCATTCCCCGGGAGTCTTTTCACGCAGTTTCTTTCTTATGGGAGCCGGGACGAGACGTGTGCGTGACGACTTCAGTCTTCTGTGAAAAAGTATCTTTTTCTGATCCAGAAATAGATCTTCGCCTCTAAGCCTCATAACAGGAATGCCGGGATTGTCATTCTGCCACGGGTAGTCGCATCCCTTGTCCCATACTTCATAGGCGAAGTTATCATCAACCGCGCTTCTTGAAGCAACGACTGTCTGATAAAAATCCGGGACAAGATTGCCGGTTAAAAATGCATAATTTCTTGCGAATTTGTTTAATATTCTAATCTGGGTAATGGAGAGATCCTCATTATAGTTTTTCCTGAGTTGCTTTTCAGCGATTTTGATTAACACGCTGTTTATCTTGAGTCTGTCGGGCGGATTCTTTCGGTCACCTGACCTGAAAGATTCATATTCAGCGGCGAGGAAAGGCATCTCAGACATTATTTCCCTGCTGGAATCGCTGTGTAGCTGAGCGACCTCCACTCCCTTCCTGTGCCTTCTGCCGATTACAGTGGTTTGAGGAAAATCAAGCATCTCAAGGATATGAGGAAAATGATACAATCCACCGACAAACAATATCTTTTCTTCTCTCATGCTTAATTGCTGAAGGGAATATGCCATGGTTTTTCCCCTTAGTTGGTCCTGAGATGAACGAGTGTCATTCACGTGAGTGTCAAGATATGCATGACAGTAATTATAATGGCCGATCTTCGTTATGGAGAAAGGATCAGGCATGGGCGTTCGATCAACAGGATACCCCTCTGTATCGCGATCAATAAAATGTAAGGGAATATCACCTTCTATTGCCAGCCTTATGGCTTCCACGATACCATCAGTGGGTTCTATAAGGAGATAGATAAAGGTTCCATCATCTTCCACGTAATGGACAACTGAAAGAAAAGGCAGTCGTTTAACCGCCTTGATTATTTTAGCCTTAAGAGTTTCAGGATATTCAACAGCAACATGCTCAGGCATAAACTCTTTAAACTGTCTTCTAATTTCCAGGGCAAATTCCATCTTGTTGTGAAGTATGGGCACAAAGCGGATATTTTTCCATTCTATCCTGTTATTTTTCATCGATATCTTCCAGTCTCTTTTTGAAATATTCTCCTGCAACAGGATCAAGAATCAGAGAAGCCGATTCCTTCATAAATTCCATTATTTCTATAATTTTATCAGGGTGATTTGTTTTCCCATGGCGGTTAAAAAACCGTTTCAGGGCATAGCGGGCTATATTGATGCCATCCCTTACCGAATAAGGCTCATTGGCTATGTGAGAAGCCTGGAGAAAATCGACTACATACTCAAGGATTTTTTCATCCGCGAAAGGAAGGTTTGCCTTTAAAATAGATAATTCCTCATCTTTCTCCGGAAAATCAATAAAGATCTGGGGTTGCAATCTCGAATGGATATAGTCCGGCAATTCAAAGGTGCTGGCATCATCATTCATTGTTGTGCACATCCGGTAGTCAGGATGGGCATTGATTTTGATCCCTGCCACTATGGACTCAACATAGCGCCTCCTGTCCATGAGAGGCGCAAGCGATGCCCAGCTTTTCTCACTCATCCGGTTCCCCTCATCAATGACTGCGATTCCTCCTTTTACCATGGCGGAAACTATCGGGCTGGCCATGTACCTGACCTTCCCTCCTTCCGTGATGACGGGGGTTACGATTAAATCCTCCGGCCGTGTATCCATTGTGGCCTGGAAGATATATACCGGTTTCTTGAGGACTTTTCCGGAATGATATGCAAGAGTGGTTTTCCCGACACCCGGCCTCCCGACAAGTCTGGGATTAAGCGGGAGGTCTTCATCATCAATAACCATCCATGCGGCCAGAACCTGTGTCACCAGATCAGCCTGTCCAACCCACCTCATCGGAACTTCGTCCGGTTGCGCGAGAAAAAGATCAGTCCCCTCTATTGTAACCTTTTCCATGTAAAACACCCCTTTCAGCCTTTGATATCAAACTGTTTAATATAAATATAATCCAGGAGATAATTCTTTGCAAGGGAACAACCCGCACCCGATTCATCATCTAATTTCTTGACTTCCCATGGTTATTAAGACTATTCAATGATAAAAATCAGGGGAAGAGAATATATCAATGAAGAGGAAAAAGGAGATCAGGGCATACGGAATAAAGGTGCTTCTTTCGAGTCATCCAGTGGTTAGAAAACTCAAAAGGGATAATATTCCAGGAAGGCATGGAAACAGATTCTGGACTTCAAGCTGGCTCCTGATGGATTATTTAAAAAGACACGGTTTGCCTGAAGGCGCAAGGGTGATGGAGGTAGGTTGCGGCTGGGGCCTGGCAGGGATTTATTGTGCGAAGAAATATCATGCCAGGGTTACGGGGGTTGATATTGACCCGGATGTTTTTCCTTTCTTGCGTCTCCATGCTGAAATAAACGGGGTTCAGATAGATATCATGAAAAAAGGATTCGATGATCTTACCTGTAGGCTATTAAGACAAGTTGATTTTTTGATCGGTGCTGACATCTGTTTTTGGGATGGCATGACCGATCAGTTAAGAAGGCTTGTTCGCAGGGCGCTACGGGCGAAGGTGAAAGCAATATTGATTACCGATCCCGTAAGATCCCCGTTTGAAGAATTGGGGGAATATTGCATTGATAAGTTTGACGGCGAAGTTCTGGATTGGGTGATCTCCCGACCAAGAAGGATACTGGGACAGATACTAAGGGTGGAATCGTAAAAACATTCAGCGTGAAATAGGGATATATCCGAACATTTTGGGAATGGCCATTACCAGCCCTTCCCAGTACGTACAGATCAGCAACACCGCAACGGAGGCGAGGAGAAAGGGGATGAGGGCCTTAGAGAGACTTTCCATTTTAATCTTTCCGATAGAACAGGCAATGAACAGGCACACACCCACAGGAGGAGTAGTTAATCCGATGACCAGGTTCAGCACGATAATAACACCGAAATGAAGGGGATCCACCCCGATTTCGGACATCAGGGGGAGCAGGACGGGAGCCAGGATGATCAGGGAGGCAGTCAGTTCCATGAACATCCCTATGATGAGAAGCAGGATATTCATCAGGAGCAGGATGAGGATTTTATTATGTGTAAGGCCCATAATGGACTCCATTACAAACTTCGGGATTTCCTCACTAGCCAGAACCCATGAAAAGATGCTTGCCATCCCAATCACTAACATGACCAGGGAACTTGTAACTCCGGTACGAATAAGAATATTGCAGAGATCTTTTAGTCGGATATCGTGGTAAACAAAAAAGCTGATGAAGAGAGAGTAGAAAACAGCGACACAGGCGCTTTCGGTAGGTGTAAATACACCTGTGAGTATGCCACCTAAAATGATGACGGGCATCAGAAGGACGAGCAGGGCATCCGCGCTCACAACCAGGGCCTCCCTTATACCAGGAAGATTTCTCTTTGGATATGCGTGTTTTCGAGAGTAATACCAGATAATACTCATCTGGCCAGCAGCCAGTAGCACCCCGGGGATTAATCCAGCAAGAAACAGCGAGGCAATGGACACCTCAGCCAGCACACCGTAAAGAATAAACGGAATAGAGGGAGGAATGATGGGCCCTATAGTGGATGAGGTTGCGGTGACGGCGGCTGAAAAGTCATCGTTGTAACCTGCCTTTTTCATCGCAGGGATTAGAATGGATCCAACTGCGCTGGTATCAGCAACGGCGGCGCCGGTGATCCCGGCAAAAATCATGCTGATTACGACATTGATGTAGGCCAGACCTCCCCTGAAAGATCCGACCAGGATATTGCAAAATCTAACCAGCCGCCCGGTCATGTTCCCAGCGCTCATTATATTGCCAGCCAGTATGAAAAGGGGAACAGTCATAAGAACAGGGGAGTCCATGCCGGTGAAGATTCGTTGTGCAACAAGCACTATGGGGGTTTCACCCCGGAGGATCATCGGGGCTAACGGGGTCAGACCAAGAACAAAGGCGATTGGAACGCCTATAACCAGAAAGAAAAGGAAAGAAAATATAAGGAGAAGAGCTACCATTTTATCCCTTTTCCAAGCACAGGCGAGTCACTGCCGCCGTGCTTGGTTAATGGGAAAAAAATAAAGGAGGCCATGTGGATGAGCATAACAACCGATCCAAGCGGCAAAGCCAGGTAAGGCACCGCCATGGAAATACGAAGACCGGGACTGATCTGGGGGCTGGTTATCAGGACCAGCTTGAGGCCGCCCCAGATCATAATTGCAAGGATAAGGACCACCGAAACCTGAGCTATCAAGGTAAGCTTTGCTGCCAGACCGGCGGGAAAGCGCTCGAGAAAATAGGTTAATGCAATGTGCTCCTTTTTCTTGAGTGCTATGGAGGCACCAAGGAGTGATGCCCATATAAGGCAATAACGTGCGAATTCCTCGGTCCAGAACAAGGGCAGATGCACTACATACCTGAAAATGATCTGCAGGAAGACAGCGATGGTCATGGCGGAAAGGATGACAATGAGTATGAGTTCGCAGAAACGATTCAGCCGGTCGCTTATTTTCATGAAAGAAGACATTGATTTTCCGGGGAGCCTTTAATTTGTTTTCCTGATTTTTTCAACAATGTTCTTCCATTGAGGGTATTTCTGGAAAAAAGTCTGATACACAGGCATCATGGCATCTATGAATAAAGCCTTGTTAACGTCATTTACAACCATGCCCCGGGCCTCGATTTCCTTCAGTTGTTTTGTTTCATTTTCGCGGATCAGATTACGTTCAAATGCCGCGGCCTTGACAGCCGCTTCAAAGAAAAGCTTTTGCCATTGGATGTCGAGCTCCTTAAAAACCTTCAGGCTTACAATAAGGGGAGCCGGAGAGTAAAAGTGACCTGTCAGTGACAGGTATTTCTGGACCTCATCAAGTTTATATGCGTGAATAATGGCAATAGGGTTCTCCTGCCCGTCGATTACCTTGGTCTGAAGGGAGGTGTAAACTTCTCCCCAGCTCATGGGAACGGCCTGGGCCCCGAGCTGACGAACCGACGCCAGGTGTATCGGGTTTTCCATGGTACGAAACTTAAGGCCCTTAAAATCCCCGGGTTTTTGTAGCGCCCTGCTGGAATTGGTAAAATTCCTGAAACCATTTTCAAAGAAGGCCAAGCCCTGCATTCCCACTTCTTGGAGCCCGTCCAGGAGTTCGCGCCCGATGGGGCCGTCAAGAACCTTATCCACATGTCGAGGATTGGTGAAGAGGAAAGGCAGGTCCACGACACCCATGGCTGGGCTGAAGTTAGAAACCGGACCGGTGGCGGTTACGGCCAAATGGATGGTCCCGATCTGAAGTCCTTCAAGGAGTTCCCTTTCTCCCTTGCCGAGTTGTCCGGCTGGAAAAACCTTGATAATGACCTCCCCGGTACTTCCCTCCTCTATAAGCCGACCAAATTCCTGTGCCCCAAGGGCATAGGCATGGTGCGCAGGGGTAACGGTAGCCAGTTTAAGTGTTGTCGCGGCTTGAACGGGGAGGACAGACAGACAGATTAACAGTAAAAAAAAGAAAGGATAACCCCACCTAGTTTGCTTCATGTTTGCACCTCAATTGTAAATAATATCTAATGGAACATAATATACGATATATTAATTATCCACAGCGCTGTTCCAGAGCGAAATATTCAGGTCCCAGTATGTTATAATTACGTTCTTTTAATGCTTTTATTACCGGAGAGAGATCGTCTGTCTGGACTCGAAAAACGAGTATACAGACATCGTTGTGGAAAAAGCTTGCAGCGGAGAGAAAGTTCAGCCCCATATCGCTGATTATTTTGGAAACTTCAGCCATAACACCGGGCCTGTCCTTGAACTCAATGGCAAAGCGTTTACCTCCCCTGTGTAAACCCATCTCCTCAACAAGGACCTCCAGCATGATCTGACGATTTATATATCCGACCATTTTCCCGTTCTGGTCCACAACTGCAAGGCCAGGAAGTTCCTTCTGAACCATGAGTTCGGCTGCGGATTCAATTTCCGTTTCCGGCGTGACCGTGACGATTTCCTTTTTAATCAGATCCTTGATAGTAACTTCGGCCATGATCGTATTGAGTTCATGGCGGCTCAGCATGGTTGCCTGGGAGGGCATGGCTGCCCGGGCATCCTCGATATCCAGATATCCGACCAACTTTCCCTTATCGACGACTAAGAGCATTTTAAGACTTCCTTCCCTCATTATTTTCAGTGCATCGATGAGAAGTGTCTTTGGAGTAACGTAAGTTACATTGGTCTTCATCTTAAGCCCTACGTACATTTTACCCCTCCTTTTCTGTTCGGGTAAACCACAGAAAGTTGTATATCACATTTAACAGGAAAATAAAGTTTAACAATGTCGGTATATAATGCACCACATAGCGCTATTTTCATTCATCGTGGTGGCCCAAAGGGCCATGAGTGTTTAACACAGTGTTACATTAAAATGGTAATAGATCAAGCCGCCTCTATTTTAACTTCAGTTTCATTTATTCCATGATTATAACATTTTTACCACTCAGAAGGATATATCTGTAGCGAAGAATTTTATCTCAGTTACTTTTTACCCTTAAAAAATAATCTCAATGGGGCATGATTGATTCCAAATTTTTCCCTCAATTGGTTAATGATAAATCTTTTATATGAGAAATGAACCATTTCCGGTCGATTCACGAATACAACGAATGTGGGAGGCCTTATACCCACTTGAGTAGCATAATACAATTTCAGGCGAACTTTTCCAATCATTGGAGGTGGTTTTTTCAGGAGGATTTCTTCGATAGTTCTGTTCACTTTACCGGTACTTATCCTTTTTGAAAAATGTTCATTGACAAGATTAATTTTATCAAAGAGCTGCTTTGTCCTTTCTCCGGTCAAGGCCGAAAGGTTTATCCTCGGGGCAAAGGGAATAAAATTAAACTGTCTTTCAAAGGACCTGTTTATGTGCCTTTTTTTATCCTGATCGGCCTTAACAATGTCCCATTTATTGACAGCGAGCACAATACCTCTTCCCCTCTCAAGAGCATAACCGCAAACCCGCGCATCCTGCTCAGCTATCCCTTCTTCGGCGTCAAGGAGAATCACGGCTATATGACAGCGCTCAAGACTCCTCATGGATTTTATCATGGAATATTTATCTATTCTATCCTTTACCTTACCTTTCCTTCTTATCCCTGCAGTATCTATAAGCAGATATTCCCTGCCTTTCCAATTAAAGAGGATATCAATTGAATCTCTCGTAGTACCGGGACTTTTGCTAACCAAAAGCCGATCAAATCCGAGTACACGATTGATAAGAGAGGATTTACCTACATTAGGCCTTCCCAAGATTGCGACCTTGATCCTGTGTTCAAGCTCCTCTTTTTCCGGTTCCGGTTCCGGAAGATCCTTTACGATTTCTTCCATGAACGGTTTCAAGCCGAAACCATGAGCAGATGAGATAGCAAAAACTTTTTCTACGCCCAGTTCAAAGAATTCGTTTGAAACGTGTTGATGTTCGGGGCCATCTATTTTATTTATAACCGTAAAAAATTTTTTACCTGATTTTCTGAGTACCTGTGCGATCTCCTCATCACCGGGCATCAATCCTTGCTTTCCATCTAACATAAAAATGACGCGATCCGCATCCGCTATTGCCTGTTCAGCCTGTTCCCTGACCTGTTTTAACAGCGGGTCTTTTCCAGGATCCTCAAATCCGCCTGTATCTATGATAACTATCGAGTGTTTATCCCAGTGGATTGAAGCGTATACGCGGTCCCGCGTGACACCCGGCAGATCATCAACCAGGGAATCCCGGGACTTTTTAAGGCGATTAAAAAGGGTCGATTTGCCCACGTTCGGGCGACCCACAATGGCTATAATAGTTGTCATAACAGGAGATAGTATTTTTTTGTTGCTTTATGTCAATAAAAAATTACAATATGTTGTATATAATCATTTCTAATGGTTATATATTGTACTTTTTCAATGTTTGAAGTAGAGAAACATGTGAGATCTTTATGCAATTTCCTAACCGGACAGTAGTGGGCCGGACTGATATTTTTATGGATATTCCATTTTTATGCAATATTAAAGTTCATTGATATTGGGATGTTACTAAAATGCCTGCAAAATATATCATTGTTACTGGAGGAGTCCTTTCAGGACTCGGCAAAGGGATAGCAGCTGCTTCGATCGGTCATCTTCTCTCGTCGAGACTCAGGATAGTTCCTATAAAGTGTGATGGGTACCTTAATGTCGACCCTGGCACAATGAATCCTTATGAGCATGGAGAGGTCTTTGTGCTGGATGATGGCGCAGAAGTCGATATGGATTTTGGACATTATGAGCGTTTTATCGGGGTCACATGCAAGTCAAAATGGAACCTAACCATGGGAAAAGTCTTTGACATTGTAAGACAGAAAGAGAGAAGAGGTGACTATCTTGGTAAGACCGTTCAATATATTCCTCATGTTACAGATGTGATAAAAGATCATATTTTTAACATTGCAAAAGAAGAATCTGCCGATTTAGTAATAATAGAGATCGGTGGTACGGTCGGAGACATAGAGAATGAACTTTTTCTTGAAGCTATGAGGCAGATGAAAGAAGATGCCGGAAGGGAGAATACGGTATATGTTCACCTCACCTATGTCCCTGTTCCGTATGGCGTAAATGAACAGAAATCTAAACCCACTCAACAGAGCGTAACCCTCTTGAAGCAGAGGGGTATTTTCCCGGATATTATTATCGGGAGATGCCAGGAATATCTGACTAAAGAGGTTAAAACGAAGATCTCAACTTTTTGTGATGTGGAGCCTGAAGCTGTAATAACCGGACTTGATGTTGATGATATTTATGAAATCCCTCTTGTTTTTGAAGAAGAGGGATTAGCTGAAATCCTGCATAAAAAACTAAATATCTACAGCCCTCCTGATCTGAGAAAATGGCGGCAGCTTATCAAAAATCTTAAAAATCCCAAGAAAGAGATCAAGGTTGCAATGTGCGGAAAGTACACAAAGCTTATAGATTCCTATGCGTCAATTATAGAATCTTTTAACCACTGTGCCGCACATCTGGAATGTAAAATCAATTTAAAATGGGTGGAGACTACGGATCTTTGTAACCCGTGCCTGCTGGATGATGTTGATGGTATTGTTGTTCCCGGCGGATTTGGATCAAGGGGAACTGAAGGGAAAATAGAGACCATACGTCAGGCCAGGATTAGAAACATTCCTTTTCTTGGTCTCTGCCTTGGCCTTCATATGGCCGTTATTGAGTTTGCAAGGAATGTCTGTAATCTGGAGGACGCAAATTCCACAGAGATGGACCCGGGCACAACGAATCCTGTAATTGATATACTTCCTGAGCAGAAAAACGTAATTGAAAAAGGGGGTACTATGAGGCTGGGGGCCTACCCTGCAAGGATTAGGGAAGGGACAATTCTCAGGTCTTTATACAACAAGGATGAGATTTGGGAAAGACACCGGCACAGATATGAGGTAAATCCTGAATATCATTCAATTCTAAAGGAAAGAGGGATGGTGTTTTCAGGATCTTCTCCGGACGGCAGGTTGGTGGAGTTTATAGAATTACCTGATTTAAGATATTTTATAGCGACACAGGCCCATCCGGAGTTCAAGTCCAGAATGGAGGTGCCGTCCCCGCTTTTTTATGGTTTTATCAAGGCCTGCCTTGGCTGATTCCTGCGAAGATTGTAGCCTTAAGCGCTCCAAGGGGTCATAAAGGAGTAATGATGACTGTCATTATCATCGGAATGATACCGTCGTAGCCTAATTTAAGAAATGTTGCCTTTCTGACTCTTATTATGGGAAGGTTTTAAAAGATGAATAAGAAATATAGGGTTGTTTTTTTAGGCCTTATAAGAGGCAAAGATGAATTCAGCCTGTATCTATCCAAATTCGGTATTAAGACTCAACTTGCCGAGAGGATAGTTAGTAAAGCGCCTGTTACATTAAAAGAAAATCTGCACCTTGAGTCGGCCAGGCGATATGCGGATGTCTTTCAAAACGCAGGTGGTAAAGTGAGTATAGAATCTCATGGCGTTTTTGAAGAGAAGATGTTAGATTCAAGATCTATAGATATCAAGCCTCTGGAAAATTTCATAATGTGTCCTCAATGCGGATATAAACAATTAAAGGATGATTTATGTGAGAGATGCGGGTCAGTTTTAGTGGATAAATAGTTTTTAAGATTTCATGATGCTATTAAATTTCATCGTAAAGAGATATCCTGAAAAATCAGATAGAATCTAAATCCTGATAAAAGTCTGCCGGAATTTATCATACAGGCTTTTAGGGAGAAAAGATGAAGGATGTAATTGATCTCGGATCGGCCCGATGCGGAAAAAAGGTGAAAAGGGGATTCCGCAACTGGACTAATCAATTCAACGAAGAGTTTGAAATCTCAACGACCCTTTCTCAAATCTCTTTGAAAACTTTGACTTTTCTCGCAGTGGGCAGAGAAAAGAATTCTTTTTATATTTATGACCTGATAATGAATCTACAGGATCTGGGCTCAGGATTTGAGATTAATGAGTTAAGTTCAAAAGAGAAAATGAAGGTAATGAACTGTTATTTATTTATCATTGACAGGATACGCTTTGAGTTTATGAAAAGGCTGGGATGGCTTGAGAGTTATCCGGGGGAGGAAATAAGCCTGGTGGAACTTGTTACGCAATTCGATCAATTGGCCCCGGGATTACAGGCCAAGATACCTGCTCTCAGCAAGGATTATCCATCCTATGGCAGATTCCGGCAAATGCATTTATTCGAGCAGGAGGAATTTATCAGGAAGCTTATACCGAAGGCGTTGAAAGAAATACAGGATTATTCAACAACCTTGTAGACCTTATCGTTTTCTCTTACCCTTTCACTAACCTTTATTCCCACTAAATCTCCGGCCTTCGCTTCTTCTATCGGTTGGTTATCAACTTCCATACTGGTTACTTTTTGATTAAACTCGGTTGTATGCCCTTTGAAACTCAGGGTATCACCGATTTTTATGCTTCCATCCGTCATTTGAATGGCCGCAACACTTGGTTTTGCAAAATATTTTACTATAATACCAACCTGTTCATCACTCATGGCATAACCTCCTTGATAAGAAAATGTTGGTAACTTATAGTAATTTATATTACTTTTGTTCCGGGCTGTCAAGATCATATCTGTTTTGCACGGTGTCAGCTGGGTGTTGAGCGAGGTCCGAAATCCGGATGAAGGAGGTTTCATTTGAAAGGGTTGATTTCTTTATCGGCACTAATTAGAATAAAAATAACTTCACTGTATATCCATGTGAGAGAAGATTTTCAGTTACAAACCATTCTTATTAAAGGCACCGAAAAAAATATATCAAAGGACTATCACTCATGGTAATCAAACAGGATTTTAACGAAACAGCCAAGGGTATCCTGACAAAAAGGGTCATAAAGGAAATTCATTCGGAAGATTCAGAATATATACATTCAGCGGTATTAATACCAATCTTCAAAGAAAATGGGGAGTATAAGGTTCTCCTTACTAAAAGGACTAATATAGTGGAACATCACAAAGGACAGGTCTCTTTCCCCGGGGGCGTAATGGATTACGAAGATGACACGTTTCTAGACACGGCCTTGCGAGAGGCCTATGAGGAGATAGGACTTTGCAGGGAAGATGTGGAGATACTCGGTCAGGTAGATGACAGACTTACGCTTATTACCGATTTCCTGATACATCCCTATGTAGGAGTTATTCCATATCCATACAGTTTTAGGTTAAATCCAAGAGAAGTGGAAAGACTGGTTAAGGTTCCGCTCAGTGTTTTTATTCCCGGTAGCGGATATGGGAAGACAAAATCAACAGTACCCGGAGCAGAAAACTATGAAGGCATTACCTACTCTTATAAAGGGGATGTAATATGGGGCGCGACTGCAGGGATCATGGAAAACCTTGTGGAGATACTTGGTGAAGATTCTACACGTTCATTTTTTTGTGTCACAAAATAAGTGGGTTATATTTACGGTCGAACTCGTTTCTGGCTAGGTTTTTACGCATAAAGCCTTACGAGGCGGGCGGATGGTCATTTCAGTCATCGTCAGGACGGATTTGGGTCGAACAACCCAGGAGCATTCCGTCCGCTCTCCGAGGCGCAGGCTCTACGAGCCGGAGGCCTGGCATGCACCTTATGCTATTAATTTGCTACCCCGGGTCTTCGCCGTTCAAAAAGGCCCCCCATACCGTGATCCTGAGACCATAGGGTGGTATTTTCATGCATTGTGGAGGGCCCGGAGGGCCATGATTGTTTAGTGGAGTTGATCTCTAACCGGGTCTCAGTGATTTTTACCCATAATTTTAAACTCATCTATCCAGATTTTTAAGAGGTTCAGGCTTATGTTGTCAATTTTTTCAGGCAGACGCCCGGTTGCAAGAGCGGGTATGAGGCAGTCAAGCGCGGTGCGCACGTCACTTACCGTCACTGTAACGCCTTCATTTCTCAGTAGATGGTCTCTATAGTTCAGTGTGGTTTTTACGAGTGATGAAAAGACTTTTTTCACATCAGCGTTGTTTTTTCCGGGATGATTAAGCGTGCTTAAGAATAACCTCGTTATTTCCTCGTCTTCAAATCTTTTATCTTCAAGCATTAAATTTCTATACTTAAAATAATCATCCGGCGTATCCAGATCCGTGTCATCATAACCCTGTTCAGGCCTGACAAGACAGACCTTATCCGAGTATTTTTCAAAAAGGCGTTTGGCGCCGATGTCCCCTTTTAGACCATATATCTCACTGTAAAATGAACGATTAAAGATAACAGGGTGAGATCTTTTTCTCCCGACAGTTATCGCGCCGAGTTTTAATCCGGAATTGAGGTAATGATACAAAAGATGATTAATAAGACCTGATGAGATATTGGGCATATCGGCCAGTATCACCATGCAATGATCATAGACATTATGTATATAGGATATCCCGGTTATTAAGGATGAACTGATGCCATTCTCCCAATCAGTATTCTCTATAACCGTTAACTTTTGGCTATTCAGACATGTATTTAATGATTTTCTTATCTCTTCAGACCTGCAACCCAATATCACAATGACAAGATCGAGTTCCGATTTAACCGCTTCATTGATCACAGTATCGAGAAGAGTTCCTGTGCCTATAGGGAGCAATTGTTTCGGACGGCCCATTCTGATTGAAGCGCCCGCCGCTAGAATAAGCCCGGCGACTTTTGGTTTTGGATCCTTTTTCATTATCATCTTTTGATGTTATTATCAGACTGTCGGGCAATGTCCGGCAACATTATTGGGAGGTTTTCCATCCAAGCAATGATGAGATGTTTTAGCTTTCTTGTGACTGATCGATAATTTCAACAAGAGATTGAACTTTTGTTTTAGCGGGCCTGTTGAAAACCATTTCCCATTCTTCAACGCTCAGTTCATTTCTAAGGTAATCCACCACATTGAAATGTTCAAACCAACAATCAAGTATTTTCATACAGGGTTTTCCCATATTTTCCACCCTGCAATAGGAAAAATATATCTGGTGTCCAAGTTTGGGACAGCGGATTTGATAACTATCACTCAGTGGCGGTATTTTTTTTCTATTCATATGATGTGCCCTGATAATATTGTCCGGGAAAGGTTTCGCAAATAGGGGTTTATAACGTCCGCAAGGTCATCTCTTAATGGTTCAGTTATCGAAAAAGTCCCCGGAGATGAGAATATTCTCCGGGGACTTTGATTTATCGCAGATATAAGTTATATCGATCCCGGTCTGTATTGTTTTGGTTTCGGCAAGGACTCGATATCCGCGAGCGCACGATGGATATCCTCAATGGGAAGTTCATAATCGAAGAGCTTCCCGGAAAGATAGGCCTCATATGCGGCCATGTCAACAAGGCCATGCCCGCTCCAGTTGAACAGGATGACTTTCTCTTTGCCTTCCTCTTTCGCCTTCAGGGCCTCGCGTATTGTCATCGCTATGGCATGATTAGTCTCAGGTGCGCTGATGAAACCCTCGGTCCTGGCAAAGGTTAAGCCGGCTTTAAAGGTCTCTAGCTGAGGAATGGCTTCGGCCCGTATTATATTTTCAACCAGAAGTTTGCTTATAATCGGCGCCATCCCGTGATATCTAAGGCCGCCCGCATGAATGGGGGCTGGAACAAAATTGTGCCCCAGTGTGTACATTGCTAGCAGGGGCGTCATCTGGACTGTATCACCGAAATCGTATGCAAATGGTCCTTTAGTCATGGTGGGGCATGAGGCCGGTTCTACACCGATGATATCGATCTCTTTCCCGTTTATCTTGTCTCTCACAAACGGGAGACAGTTACCGGCAAAATTACTCCCGCCTCCGGCACAACCTATTACTATATCGGGATAATCGCCGGCTATATCAAGCTGTTTCTGACATTCAAGGCCGTTTATCGTCTGATGGAGTAAGACATGGTTGAGAACGCTTCCAAGAGAATATTTCGTATTTTCGCTCGTTACCGCCGCTTCTACTGCTTCGCTGATAGCAATGCCGAGGCTTCCCGGGGAATCAGGATTTTGTTCAAGTATTTGTTTGCCGGCATTTGTTTCAGTGCTTGGGCTGGCAATACAGGTTGCCCCCCACGTCTCCATCATTAACCTGCGATAGGGCTTCTGATTATAACTTATTTTAACCATGTAAACCTTACATTCAAGACCGAACAGAGAGCAACTGAAGGCAAGGGCGCTTCCCCACTGTCCAGCGCCGGTCTCGGTGGTGATTCTCTTGGTGCCTGAAATCTTATTATAATATGCCTGAGGAATGGCAGTGTTGGGCTTATGGCTTCCCGCAGGGCTTACGCCTTCGTTTTTAAAGTAGATTTTGGCAGGGGTATCAAGATATTTCTCAAGATTATACGCCCTGTAAAGTGGTGTGGGGCGCCATAGCAGGTATTTTTTCAGGACTTCTTCAGGGATATCAATGAACCTTTCCTGGCTGACTTCCTGCTCGATCAGCGGCATTGGAAAGATTGGGGCAAGATCATCAGGGCCGACGGGCTTCCCGGTCCCGGGATGAAGCGGCGGTTCCATGGGTGTGGGCATGTCTGCCAGGATATTATACCATTTTCGCGGCAAGTCTGACTCAGGCAAAAAGATTTTTTTAACTTCCATGATTCACTCCTTTTTATTTAGTAGATTTGAACAGTTGCACTATGCAACATTGAAAACATGGCTTTCTCAGGCGCTTATGAACAGGCCCCTAGCCGTACGTGGGATTTCACCCGGCAGGCTACCAGGTAGAGTTTATAAAACGATATCCTGAGTATAAGTTAATTTGTATATTTGATGCGTTTGGAAGTGTCAAGGGGTTTTTATCCTGACGTTGTTAAGAGAATCAATGCCTTTTCGTGTTTTATATTTTTTATCTTTAAAATTCATGTTAAATGATCTATCATTAATCATTTAAAAGATCCTTAATAATGATGCAAAAAGGATATATTGCAAGGCTTTAAAAGGTTAATCATGTTTTTACTCTTTAAGACCATGGAACTGAAAGGGGAAAAGCAATGGGCAATGGTGACAAAGAGATGAACTCTCAAAAAGATAAGCTGACATATTATAAGGCGCTTAATGACATAGCCAATCAGATACATTCCGCCCAGAACATTAATGAAATCCTTATTAATCTCAAGGATCAGATTTTGAGTCTTTTCGATGCGGACCGTATTACCATCTATGTCGTGGATGGAAAGAAGAAAGAAATATATTCAAGATTTAAAGCCGGACCAACTGCCGAGGAGATTCGCGTCCCCATCAATAATAACAGTATTGCAGGGTACACGGCCAACAACGCACAACTGACAAATATTGTTAACGCTTATGATAAGCATGAATTAAGCATGATTAACAAGGATCTTTCATTTGACAGCAGGTGGGATGAAAAAGCGAATTATGTTACAAAACAGATCTTGACCGTGCCCATATTCTTTAAAAAATATGTGATAGGGGTGCTCCAGCTGGTCAATAAAAAGAGTGGTGAGAGATTTTCTATTGATGATCAGAACTCAGCAATCGAAATGGCCAAGGTGTTGGGCATAGCCTTTTTCAATCAAAAAAAATTGACGCAAAAGACAAAAAAGCGCACCAAATTTGATTATCTCATCAACAACAGCTTGATTACTGAAAAGGAACTTGAAAATGCGATAGCTATGGCGAGAGAGCAGAAGGTTTCGGTTGAAACCGTCTTTATTAATGACATGAAAGTTAAGAAAGTGGAAGTTGGGAGGTCCCTGGGAGAATATTACAATTGCGAGTATGTCCCTTATGACAGCAACTTTCCTATCCCCGGTGATCTTCTGGTGAACCTAAAACAGGTATATCTAAAGAATAATCTGTGGGTTCCGTTGGCAAGGGAGAACGGAAAGGTTAAGATCCTTTTAGACGACCCCCAGCGCCTGGACAAAATTGACGGTGTCAAATCTCTTATCCCGGCTGAGAAATATGAGTTTGCGGTAGGTTTAAAAGAGGATATTCTCCAGTTCCTCGACTATTTCTTTGGTGCGCCGCAGGGCGGCGAGGATGGTTCAATAAGTGATATCCTGGATAAACTGGATGGCGGCGAAGATGATGAAGCTGAAGCCGCGGCGGATGCCCTGAAGGAAGATGACAGCGCGATAGTTCAACTGGTGAATAAGATCATTACGGACGCCTACAAGAAGAATTGCTCTGATATACATATTGAACCGTACCCCGGGAAGCAGGGCGCAGAGATAAGGTTCAGGATTGACGGAGCGTGTACGAAATATCAGACAATCCCCCATCATTACAGAAAGGCGATTGTATCCAGGATAAAGATCATGTCCGACCTGGATATTTCCGAGCGCAGAAAACCGCAGGATGGAAAGATAAAGTTTAAGAATTTTTCACCCCTGGATATTGAGCTTAGGGTTGCAACTATACCCACTGTGGGCGGTGAAGAGGACATCGTCATGCGTATCCTGGCAGCTGGTGAACCGATACCGCTTGAAGTAATGGGGATGAACGAAAGGAATTCCGAGCTCCTGAATGCCTGCATAAATCAGCCTTATGGAATATTTCTTGTTGTGGGTCCGACCGGGAGCGGAAAGACTACAACGCTCCACGCGGCATTGCACGCCATCAACAGACCAGAGACAAAGATATGGACGGCTGAAGATCCTGTTGAAATTACCCAGAGGGGGCTTCGTCAGGTGCAGGTTCAGCCGAAGATAGGTTTTGATTTTTCTGCGGCAATGCGATCTTTTCTGAGAGCCGATCCGGATGTTATCATGGTAGGAGAGATGAGGGATCACGAGACAGTAGCGACCGGAATAGAGGCATCCCTGACCGGGCATTTGGTTTTCAGTACTCTTCACACAAACAGTGCGCCTGAAACAATAACAAGGTTGCTGGATATGGGGATGGACCCTTTTAATTTCGCGGATGCACTCCTTGGTGTACTGGCCCAGAGACTTGTAAGGACACTCTGCAAGCAGTGCAAGGAGTCATACCATCCCACAGAAGAAGAGTACGAAAATCATGTAAGGGCATACGCGGGTGATTTTGATGCATTGGGTTTCCCTTACACAGATGATCTCGTTCTTTACCGTTCAAAAGGGTGCGATATCTGTAGCAACAGCGGGTATAAGGGCAGAACCGGGATTATTGAAATTCTTGAGGGTTCAGACAAAATGAAAGCCCTGATTCAGAGGAAGGCGCCAATGGAAGAATTGAGGGAGCAGGCGGTTCAAGATGGCATGACTACTCTCATGCAGGATGGGATAAGGAAGACTTTTCTGGGGCAAACAGATCTCCAGCAGGTAAGAAAAGTATGTATAAAATAGGTTGACGTTGAGATAACCATAAAAGGATTATATCCATGATTTAATCTATAATACCCCAGCCACCTGCAGTGGCGTGCGCCATTTTTTATCTGATAGCAGTAAATAAGTCGAATATATATCGATAAAAAACAAGTAAAAGCCAACTTTTTAAGAGCCTTTCGGACAAGATCTGAGAGGCTCTTAAATATCGCCTGAGCCAATAAGTTAAATCAACATGGCAGAAGAAGGAGGGGCGGATGAAAAGCGTGATTTTTTTTGCCATCCTATTCGGAATAATCTCTTTTTGCCCAATTTCATGGCCCTATCCGGCTTACATCTCGGATTCCTTTCGAATAAGCCTGAGAGAAGAAGATAATATAGAAAGCAGGATCATGGCATTCCTGTCATCCGGACAACCGGTTGAAGTCGTTGAGACCAAAGACGGGTGGACCAATATCAAGGTGGTGGATGATGAGAATAAACCGGTCAGCGGGTGGGTGCTCAGCCGTTATCTGATAACAAGCGTACCATGGGAAGAGCAGGCAAGAAAATTAGGAGAAGAAAACATGAGGCTGACGAATGAGATTCTGAGCCTTGAGGGGAAGCTTACAGAAGCCGCTTCAACGAAAAAATCATTTTCGGACGAATTAACAAAGAGCGCATCTTTAATAGAGACCTTGAAGAATAAATATGACAACCTGGAAAAGGACGCTTCGGGTTATATTCATCTTAAAAAACAGTATGAAAAGACAAGGGAAATTTTGAATAAATTGTCATCGGAGAATGAAGATCTCAGATCAGTGAATTCCCAGCGATGGTTCGTAATGGGCGCGCTGGTTTTATTATGCGGCTTTTTGGTTGGTATTGTGATTGGAAGACGCGAAAAAAAACTCAAATCATATTACTAGTTTTAATGAAAAGGCATTTCTGTGGATATGCGGCGCGTCACATAGAAAAGGCTTTATATGTTAAAGATTAAAGATTTTTCAAAGTGGTTCTCCGGGCTTATTGAAAACATTGCTGAAAGTTATTCTGTACTCAGGGAAGAGAAATTTTTCAGGATAGTGGGTCTTACGTGTCTGATAGTCTCTTTTGGCGCAATCGCAATATTTATCACAGATCAGTATTATAGCCGAAAAGGTTTTATCGGTATCTTTGATGCGATATACTGGGCGGTGGTTACTATAGCAACAGTTGGTTACGGAGATATTGTCCCTGTATCGAGGTTGGGTAAATTTTTTGCTCTATTGATTATTATCAGCGGGCCTATTGTCCTGTCTCTGATTACCGCCTCTATCGCCTCTATCTTGGTCGAAAGGAAGATCATGGAGGGCAAAGGTTTGGAAGCAATAAGGGAAAAGGATCACGTGATTATATGCGGGTGGAATGAAAACGGTGAGAAAATTATTGAAGGCATACTACTGCAGTGGAAAAGTTCGCTTCCAGCAATAGTCTTAGTCAACGAACTTGATCGTGATGATGTTCAGTCCATTCAATATAAATATGAAGGAAAGAATATAAAATTTCTGCGAGGAAACTTTGTAAAGGAAGATGTTCTTGCCAGGGCAAACCTGGTGAGAGCGAAGGCCGCTATTGTCATTGCTGATATGTCCGGGGGACACGATTTGGATAAAGCTGATGAGCGTACAATTTTCGGGACGATGGCTATCAAATCCATGGCCCCGAAAGTAAGGACTTGCGCGGAATTGATCAAGGCTGAGAACAGAGAGCATCTGAAAAGGGCTAATGTGGATGAGATTATCGTGAGGGGCGAATCCACCGGTTCGCTTCTGGCTAGGGCGGCAGTCTCACCCGGGGTGACGGACTCTTTGAGGCTTCTAATAGACAACAAAGACGAAAACAAGATATGGCGGATTCCTGTTCCCGGAAGATTCCTGAATAAGCCATTGGGAGAATTATCATCATCTTTACGACAAAAATACGACGCTTTGGTCCTGGCAGTTATCAGGGAAGAGGAGAAAATAAAGCTCGACGATATACTATCGGAGGACTCAACATTCATTGACGATTTTATAAAAAAGAAATTTGAAGAATCCGGAAAGGATTTTTTTGGTGCCAAAGAAGATCTTTCTATACATATTAATCCTTCGGACGATTATGAACTGACTAAAAATGATTGGCTTGTAGTGATATCCAGAGAGAAACCAGCGGAAGCTGGTTTCGTGGAAAGAATTGTGGGCGGGGATTCATAGGATCGAGATATGGAAGTTAAAGATGCCATTAAAGAATCTGTGATTTTCAAAGGTCTCCAAGATGATGAACTCGATGAAATCTTTCAAATAATGCGCGAAAAGAGATTTCTGAAAGGAGAAACCATCATGAAGGAAGGAGATCAAGGGGACACGATGTATATTGTTCTTGAAGGTGAAGTGGGGGTGTCAAAGAGCCTCACCATGAAATTCGGAGATGATGATTACAGAGAAACGGAAAAGATCCTTACCCGATTTAAGCCGGAAGATCATGTTGTATTCGGTGAAATGGCGCTGATCGCCCAGGACAGAAGATCCGCAACAATAAATGCCAGCAGTGATTGTGTTTTTCTTGAGATTAACAGAAACGATTTTGTGCGATTAATTGAGAAGCGACCCAATTTGGGAATTAAGATATTATTAAATATTTCCCAGTTGCTGGTGAAAAGATTAAGGCAGTCAAGTCAGGATGTTATGAGACTTACAACAGCCTTATCCATTGCATTGAGCAAATGAAAAAATATCTATGTCTTCTCATTACACCAATCTTGATGTCCTCCCTGTTATCCTGCGCAGGCAGGATACCAACTGAAAGAATAACCAAACCGACGGATGTTAACATCGTAAGCCTGCCTGACACAATAAAGGGGAAGCCTCCAGATTCATATGAAGTTAATGGAATCAGGTATTACCCGTTACCTGATTCATATGGCTATGTCGAGATTGGACAGGCATCCTGGTATGGAAGCAAATTTCACGGTAACCCTACCGCCAGCGGTGAGATATATAATATGTATGATAAAAGCGCGGCTCATAAAACCCTCCCTCTGGGCACCTATGTGTCTGTCTTGAATCTGTCCAACAACAAAGAGGTCGTGGTAAAGATTAATGACCGCGGCCCGTTTATTAAAGGCAGGATAATAGACCTTTCATATTCTGCGGCTAAGGAATTGGACTTAGTAGGACCTGGTATAATTGATGTTAAGGTCACAGCCCTTGGAAAAGAGATTGGAAGAACCTTATCTAATGACCGGAATGCGACATTGATAGAAGCCAATGAATTAGAGAAGGGCGAGTTTACGATCCAGGTAGGGGCTTTTTTGCAAATAGAAAATGCCGTCAATCTCACCAATCGCTTAAAGGTCATCTTTGACTATGCCGATATCCAGAGATATAACGACGCGGAACAGGGCACTATCTATCGGGTCCATGTCTCTAAATCCAAGACATTAAGCCAGGCAAGTGAATTAGAAAAGAGATTGGAAGAAATGGGTTTCAGAGAAGCTTTCATTGTAAGGTTATAAATCATCCGTTTATTTTTTTTCTTAAAACACCGGAGATTTTAAAGACAACCACTTTCCTGGCCCTGAGTTGGAGGTCTTCTGTTGTCTGTGGATTTCGGCCTCTCCTTTCCTCTTTCTCTTTTACAACGAACTTGCCGAAGCCGCTTATAAGAATTTCTTCCCCTTTTTCAAGCTGCTGTTTGAGGATTTCAAAAAAATTTTCAATGACATTACGTGACTTTGACTTGCTGAGTCCAACATAATTATAGATGTCGTTAATGATCTGCTCTTTTGTTAATGTCATCTTTCCCTCCATTTTAGATGAATTTAATGTCCGTATTTTTCTTTCAGTTTTTTACAGATAAGAGGAGGCACGAGACCAGTAATATCTCCTCCATGACTGGCAGCCTCTTTTATTATTGATGAGCTCGTGTAAAACCACTTGTAATCCGTCATCAGGAAAATGGTCTGAACCTCTCTGTTCAATTTCCGATTCATTAGAGATAACTGAAATTCATACTCAAAATCAGATAGCGCCCTGAGACCTCTTACAATGACGTTGGATTTTTTCATGATCGCATAATCTACCAGTAATCCGTCATAGTAATCTACCTCGATATTTGGTTTTTCTTTCAATATCTCTTGGATCATGGCTATCCTTTCTTCCAGCGAAAAAAGTGGAACCTTCTTTGGATTGATGAGGATGGTTATGATCAGTTTGTCGAATATTTTTAACGCCCTGTGTAGGATACTCAAATGTCCATTTGTTATAGGATCAAATGTTCCAGGATATATTGCGATAGATTCTTTCATAAACTTACCTTTTGTCGAATATGTCTAGCTTTGTTTCTCCATAAATCCTTGAGTCATGATGACGCAATTCTTTTGAATTTATGGTGATTTTATCATTTTTTGATGATTCTGTAATAATAATCGCATCCGTGGCAAGAATATCTCCTCGTACTATTTTTTCCAACAGCCTGGAAATCAATCCTTTTCCGTAAGGAGGATCCATAAATACAAAATTGAGTCTTTCCTGAAGAAATGGATGTTCAACCGGAAGACCCTTGTAAAGATCTTTTTTAAGCACAAAACCCACCTGTTCGTAATCGATGAGTTTGAGGTTTTTCTTTATAAGACTTATGGACTGAATTGAATTATCAATAAATAAGGCGTTAAGAGCCCCTCGGCTAAGGGCCTCTATTCCAAGGCTGCCGGTTCCTGCGAAAAGATCTAGGACCTTCATACCGGTCATGTCCTGACCTACTATATTAAATATCGTCTCTCTGATTTTGTCGGAGCTGGGTCGGATATTTAACCCTTTGAGAGGTAACAGAAGCCGACCTTTTGACTGTCCTCCCGTTATTCTCATGGGATATTATCCTGTTATTTCCCGATCATTTAATCTTTCGATCTCATTATTATCCATGTTGTCATCTGATGGCAAATCCAAAAATTTTTTTCTCCAGACTTGCCTGCGGTATAAGCGAAAAAGTGTGATCACAGGGCCGGCCAGGACATATGCTGTCATGATCAGAAAAAGGAGGATTTTTGGCTTATAGGCGATTACCATTAATATCAGGATTATGGATACAAGGACATTAAAGGGTTTTTGATTTCTGATGTTGAATTCTTTGAAACTCGGATAATGCAGAGAGCTGACCATGAGGAAGGATAATATATATATCATGAAAATGATCAGTATATGTCTATTATCAGTAAAGCCTTTTATAGCGGTTGAAAACAATATCAAGGATGATATGAAACAAGCTGCGGCGGGAATTGGCAGTCCTTTGAAATAGCTTGAAGGAACTATCTTTTTTTCCACATTAAACCTTGCAAGCCGCAGTGCTCCGCATATTACATACATAAAGGCTGCTAGCCAACCAAGGCGTCCAAACGGTTCTAAGGCCCACAGGAAGGCGAGGATTGCAGGGGCCACGCCAAAAGCAATGAGGTCGGAGAGTGAATCATACTCGACACCGAAATTGCTTGTTGTCCCCGTAGCCCTGGCGATTCTTCCATCCAGTCCGTCAAAAACAGATGAGACTATTACAGCTATTGCGGCAGATTCATATCTGCCCTGGATAGCGGCAATAATGGCATAAAATCCCCCGAATAGGCTGGCAGACGTAAAGAGGTTGGGGAGAATAAAGATGCCCTTTCTTCCCGCCTTCCTTGATTTCCTTTTTTGCCTCGATTTCATGACAGATACCCCAGTATTGTTTCCCCGGCTTTTACCTTTTGATATTTCTGAACGGTAATCTGGCTGTTTTCAGGAATATAGATATCAAGCCTGGATCCGAAACGGATAAGGCCGAGCCTTTGTCCAGATTTTACATAATCGGTTTCTTTGACCCAGCAGACGATTCGTCTTGCAATGAGACCGGCAATTTGAATGAGGACAATCCTATGGTCACAGTTCGCAAGCAGGGTTATAAGATTTTTTTCATTATATTCAGACGCCTTATCCAGGTTGGCTGAAAAAAACTTTCCCGGATTATATTCTATCTTGGTTATTTTTCCATGAACCGGTACCCTGTTCACATGGACGTTAAACAGGGACATGAAGATGCTTAGTTTGACAGCCGGCATGCCAAGAGGGTTTTCATTATCCTCAAATTTTCTTATTTCCAAGATCTTACCATCTGCCGGGGCCAGGACTGTTTTTTCATCAGCAAGGGCTCTTCGCTCAGGATCACGAAAAAAATAGAGTGCGAAGAGTGATAAAAAAACCATGATAAAGCCCGGTAAAAGCAGACCGGTAATAAATAAGATTGAGCTGGCCAGTACCCCGAAAAGAAAAAAGGGGATTCCTTCCCTGGCCACAGGCCATTTATTATTTATTCTTGTTTTTTCAATTTTAGAATCGATCACTTCAATTCTTCCCCCTTACGGAAAATGTAAAATTGAATCATAGCTAATTATTAGAGTTTAAAGGCGGCTTTGTCAATGATCTAATGATTTCTCTCATTTACTTAGGAACCCATCGGTCTGTTCTGAACCATGGTAATGTTTAATAGGCGGTTACTCGTTATCTCCAAAGACTACTGAAAGGGATCTCTATTGAAAAACGGATAAGGATTTTTACGTATGTCAGGGGATCTTATATAAAATGGAACAAGATCCCTCAGATTGTCAAATTTCTTTTTATGATATTTTTTCAGCCCAAGTAATCCCACGGCAGAAGCCCTGAGACCCCATAGATAAGATGGTGCAAGTAACACATCATCGGAAAATGCCTCTCTGATCATCCTGCTTTGATCGTGGAAGTTATTACCAATAAAAACTGTTCCTTTGTTAATTATCTTTTGCGGCAGTTCATTCGTCCGCGCACATGAGTCTTCAAGTATCCGCAATATCCTATGGTTTTCTCCCAATCTAAACAACGCATAGAAGATCTCCCCCTTTCTGGAATCGATAATCGGGCATATGTTTTTTTGTGTAAATGGCAGTTGATTCGCCATGGCCTCGAGCCCTGATACCCCGATAAGCGGCAGTTTAAGAGCTTGAGCAAAACCTTTGGCAGTGGAGAGACCTACTCTAAGACCCGTAAAACTCCCAGGACCAACAACAACAGTAAGCGCTTTCAGATTTTTATATCTAATATTTGAAGCTTCGAATATCGATTGAATTGCCGGCATGAGGGCTGCAAAATTTTTATTAGGGGCAGAGATAATATATTCCGATACAATATCTCCTTCCTCATTGAGAAGTGCCAGACTGAACTGTGTGGTCGAGGTATTTATCGCAAATATCATTTTTTTATTCTATGATCCGAAGAATATCGTTATAAAAAACTATCACCATCAAGATTATCAGGAGAGAAAGTCCGACTTTTTGCGCTATTTCTCGTTTTCTGATGCTTAAAGGTTTTCGCATTATCAGTTCAATCAAAAGGAAGATGATCACACCACCGTCCAGTATCGGAATCGGAAAGAGATTTAATATCCCCAGATTTATACTTATGATAGCCATGAAAGGTATCAGGTAACTTATATTTTCTTGAACCAGATTACCGGTCATCTGCCCAATAAGAATTGGCCCCCCCACTGTCTTGATAGAGATAACTCCCTGAAAGAGCTTTACCACGACAAGGCATGTTAATTTTATCCATCTCCATGTCTCCGAGAGGCTTTCATGAACAGACTGGATCGGTCCGATCTCAACTTTGATGAATTTGCCCGCGGCTACAATACCGATCAGCGCGGATTTAATTTCTTCCCCGAATTCATTTTTTACCATGGCTACTTCGGGAATGATTTCAAACCGGATAATTTCTCCTTCCCTTTCAACAGCCAATGCCAATGGCTGATCAGTCGACCTTTGTACAATACTTTTAAGTTCCTCCCATTTGGAGACTTTGATGCCCTGGACGGATATCACTATATCTCCTGGGGAGATTCCAGCCTTCGCCGCAGGTGAGTCCGGCGTAATCTGTCCGATCTCGGTCGTCATTACATATTTTCCGGAAATTAAATAAAGTCCGCAGAACAGAAAAAACGCAAGAATAAGATTGAAAACCGGCCCGGCCGCTACAATCGCAATCCTCTTTAACGGATGTTTGTTGTTGAAGGCCCTTTCCTCATCTTCGGGCGCGATATCAAAGGACTCTTCATCCTCTTCATCTTCTCCAAGCATCTTTACAAATCCCCCTAAAGGGAAATACCTGATGGAATATTCTGTCTCACCTACTTTTTTTGCCAATATTTTGGGGCCGAATCCCAGAGAGAATTTAAGGACCTTGACGTCAAAATATTTAGCAATGAGAAAATGGCCCAATTCATGGAAGAATATCATTATCCCTAAAACGACCACAAAAGGAAGAAGATAATAAAAAATAATATGCCCTAATTGAAATAAGAAGTTTAAAATAATTTCCATTAATCAAACCTTTTACTTAGACATTTTTAAGATCTCTTTTTCCGCATTCTTTCTTGCCCACCTGTCCGCCTTTATTACTTCATTGATAGTTTTAATGGGGAAGATTTCATGCTTTTCCATAATCTTTTCTATGAGAACCGGAACTTCCAGGAATTTTATCTTTCCCTGGAGAAATGACTCAACAGCAATCTCATTTGCCGCATTCAAGACCGTCGGCATGCTTTTACCGATTTCGGCGGCTTTTAGAGCGAGCGAAAGGCATCTAAATTTTTCAAGATCAACCTGATAAAAGCTTAAAGTCCCAATATCCTCCAGGTTCAGTGATGGGAGTGATGTTTTTAGATGCCTTGGGTAACTGAGGGCATAGGAAATGGGGGTTTTCATATCAGGGATTCCCATCTGAGCGATTATTGATCCATCGATGTATTCCACCATGGAATGTATGATGCTTTCAGGGTGTATCAGAATACTGATCTGTTCCATTTTCAAATCAAAAAGCCACTTCGCTTCGATAGTTTCAAGGCCCTTGTTCATAAGAGTTGCCGAATCTATGCTTATCTTCCTGCCCATATCCCAGTTTGGATGTTTAAGAGCCATGGCAGGTGTAATGTTTTCCATATCTGCCAGCGGCATATCTCTAAATGGCCCCCCGGAAGCCGTTAGTATTATTCGCTTAAGATCTTCCTTGAGGTGCCCCTGCCGTGATTGCAATATGGCACTGTGCTCACTGTCAATGGGAAGTATGGTTGTTCCCATTTTGTTTGCAAGATCCATAATAATAGGACCTGCCATTACAATGGTCTCCTTATTTGCCAGGGCTACGTCTTTCCCTGCCCTTATTGCCTCATAGGTGGGAATCAAGCCGGCTGCTCCCGCTATGGCTGAGATAACGATGTCGACACTTTCACATGATGCCACATGAGAAAATCCTTCAGTTCCATAAAGGATCTTTGGACCTGAAGTGCCTGAAAAAAGATTTTTCAGAACATCAGCTGCATCTTTCTCAAGGACAGCAACGACGTCAGGCCTATATTTTTTGATTTGCTCAGACAGAAGTCTGATGTTGCTTCCCGCCGCCAGCGCAACGACCCTGTATTCCTCGGGATTTGATTCGATGACCTTTAAAGAGCTTGTACCGATGGATCCGGTAGAACCCAGTATGGTAATTCTTTTCATACTAAAGATTTAAACTCCGTGAAATATCGGATCGTTTTTTTAAGGCCTTCTTCAATATCAATAAAGGGTTCCCAACCAAGCCTGCTTTTTGCAAGCGAAATGTCCGGACACCGTCTTTTAGGATCATCCATCGGCAGGGAGTAAAACTCGATACGAGACCTGGAATTAATAATCTTGATGATTTTTTCAGCCATGTCAAGAATTCTGTATTCTGCGGGATTTCCCAGATTCACCGGACCTATGAAATCGCCCGGGCTGTTCATCATTTTAATAATCCCGTCTATCATGTCATCAACGTAACAGAAGGACCTTGTTTGGTTTCCATCACCGAAGATCGTAATCGGTTCATTTTTTAATGCCTGAATAATAAAATTACTGACCACTCTACCATCATTAGGATGCATGCGCGGCCCATAAGTATTAAAGATTCGAATTACCTTAATATCCACATGGTTTTGTCTATGGTAATCGAAAAAAAGGGTTTCCGCACATCGCTTCCCCTCGTCATAACAGGCCCTAAGGCCTATACTGTTTACATTGCCCCAGTAATCCTCTCTTTGAGGGTGAACAGAAGGATCACCGTATATTTCACTTGTAGAGGCCTGAAGGACACGAGCTTTTACCCTTTTGGCTAGGCCCAGCATGTGGATTGCCCCCATAACATTCGTCTTAACGGTTTTTACGGGATTATACTGATAGTGGATCGGAGAAGCGGGGCATGCAAGGTTATATATTTTATCTACCTCAAGAAATATAGGATTGACAAGGTCATGCCGCAGGACTTCAAAATGACTGTTACCCATAAGGTGGAAAATATTTCGCTTTTGACCTGTGAAATAATTATCAAGACAGATCACAAAGCATCCATTATCAAGAAGCTTTTCACATAAATGCGATCCCAGGAAACCCGCGCCCCCTGTAACAAGGACTCTTTCTCTGTCATAATAATTTATCGGCATTCCTGAACCTCTTTGTTAATAAATTGAGAAAAAGAATTCAAACTATATTCCGTAAACATAATCCGGGCGAGTTATTTCACAATGAGTAAAAATAAATACAAAACAGGTATTGAAAAAAGTAACCCGTCTATCCTATCAAGCATTCCACCATGCCCCGGAAGGATATTCCCGGAGTCTTTCACTCCATAATATCTTTTTATCATGGATTCGACAAGATCACCTATCTGTGAGGATACAGACAGAAACAGCACGAGGATAAATAAACAGGGATTTATCTTATAAACAGGGAAGATCTTGAGAAATATTACAGCAGCCATAAAGCTGCATAAGAGACCTCCTATCGCTCCCTCCCAGGTCTTGTTAGGGCTCACAGACTCATGAAGTTTATGCCTGCCCAAAGTTCTGCCAAAATAGAACGCACCGGTATCATTAGAAAAAATAACCGCCAGGAGAAAGAAAACCCAAAATTTACCCCCGGGCACCATGGTATCCACCAGAATGAGCAGGGATAAGGGTAATACAATATAGACCGTTCCAATAAGGGCCTTGCCGATATCAGCGAGATTGTCGGGTTTTGTTGTGGAATATATAAGCACGTAATATGTCATGGGAGCAAGAACCAAGAGAATGAGAATTACAGGAACAAATAAAATCTGTTTTATATAAAAAATTAAAAACAGGGAAAAAACAAGGATGTATATTATCGAACGAACGGTCCTCGGAAATTCAGGTAAGGATAACCTGTAAAATTCAATAAGTCCGGCTAAAGATGAAAATAAAAGGAAAACATAAAAAAGCCACCTGGGTCCGAAACCTATCAGATAGATCAGGATCGGTATTGCTATTATCCCTGTAATCCATCTCTTTAAATGCATATTGTTACCTTTCCCGGGATATTTCACTCGTTCCCAAGTTAGTCATTTATGGCGCCAAATCTTCTTTCCCTGTTCTGATATTCCCCGATTGCCGACAAATATTCCTCTTTTCGGAAATCTGGCCAGAGGGTGGGAGTAATATACATCTCCGTATAGGCGAGCTGCCATAGCATGAAATTGCTGACCCTAAATTCACCGCTCGTTCGAATAAGCAGGTCCGGGTCGGGGATGTCAGATGTATATAAATAGTCTGAGATTAATTGCTCGTTAATTTTTTCCGGATCGATTTCACCTGTTTTTATTTTTTTTGAAATTTCCCGGAAACAGTCTGTTATTTCCTGGCGGGAGCCGTAGCTTATGGCGAGAGTGAGTACCATGTTCCGATTATTTGAAGTTTCTTTTATGGTTTTAATGAGAAGGCTTCGAACATCTTCAGGAAGCTTATATAGCCGTCCTATCGCATTAAAGCGTATTCCGTTTTCCTGCATTTCAATCAATTCACTTTTAAGAAACCGTTTCAAGATCTTCATCAGGGCATTGATTTCAAGCTTAGGCCTTTTCCAATTTTCTTCAGAGAAGGCATAAAGGGAAAGCCAGGGAATGCCTAATTTTCTTGTCGCTCTTACGATCTCTCTGACGGATTTGGTTCCTTCTTCATGACCACGTATCCTGTTCATGGCATTTTTCTTTGCCCATCTTCCGTTCCCATCCATAATGATGGCGACATGTTCAGGCAGCCTTTTATTGTTGGTCTGAGTCATTAGATAATCCGGAAATGTTATTTCTCTCTGAAAGATTTTTTAGGTTATCGGCTTATATTACCTTGTGGAAAGAGTCCCTCTTCTTGGAGTCCGTAACATATTCCTGTATTGCCCGTCAATGGATGACGGAAGGGTAATGATAAATGAAGAAATAAAACGGTTGGAAAATACAATAGTCGATTCAATGTAATCTGTTGAATTCCTTTATCCCCCTTCTCTAAGACCACCGGCCTCCCTCTATTCAGGGATAGTGGCCGCTGGGTGCCATTCTTCAGTTTCACATTAAGCTACAATGGGGGGAAGCGCTAGAATTCAATAATCTCCCTCTCTTTTTCTACTGTGATTTCATCAATTTTTTTTATGAACTCGTCGGTTACCTTCTGTACTTCATCCTGAGCCCTGAACATATCGTCTTCAGATATATCTTTTTCGTTTTTCAACTCCTTAAACATTTCGTTGGCCTCTCGCCTCTGGCCACGAATGGAAATTTTACATTCTTCCGACATTTTTCTGGCAATCTTGGCCAGCTCTTTGCGCCGTTCTTCAGTCAGGGGCGGAATAGAAATTCTTATTATCTTGCCGTCGTTTATTGGTGTAAGGCCAAGTTCGGATTTTAATATACTCTTTTCTATTTCTCCCATTATGGACTGATCCCAGGGTTTAATAGTGATCAACCTGCTTTCCGGAACTGAAAGAGACGCGACTTGATCGAGAGGCATTTGTGTTTCATAGCAGTTGACCCTTATTCCATCGAGGATAGCAATAGAAGCTCTGCCGGTTCTTAATCGTACGAATTCCTTTTTTAACGCCTCAATGGATTTACTCATTTTTTCACGTAATTCGGAAAGGATTTCGTCTTTCATCATCTTCATCCCCCTGTGATAATGGTGCCGATCTTTTCTCCTCTTACGACCTTTAGGATATTCTTCTCTTGTCTCAAATTAAACACGATTATGGGTAAATTCTGCCCCATTGCCAGAGTTACCGCTGTCATATCCATCACTTTCAGCCTTTTTTTCAAGAAGTCCTGATAGGTAAGGGTTTTAAAAGGCATTGCAGACGGATTTTCCTCTGGATCGGACTCGAATATCCCATCCACTTTTGTCGCCTTTAAAAGCACATCCGCCTTTATTTCCATGGCCCTTAAAGCAGCGGCAGTGTCAGTGCTAAAGAACGGATTTCCTGTTCCCGCTCCGAAAAGGACGATCCTGCCCTTTTTGAGGTGATTGATCGCCTTTTCACGGATGAAGGGTTCAGCAATCTGGCGCATATCTATTGCAGACATAACACGGGTTTCAGATCCCAAAGCGTTTATGGCCTCACTTAATGCCAGAGCATTTATTAGCGTGGCAAGCATGCCCATATGGTCGGCCGGGGCGCGTTCCATGCCGTATTCCGATGAATTCAGACCTCTGAAGATATTACCCCCTCCAATAACGACGGCCGTTTCCACGCCGGAATTATGGACAGTATGAACTTCATCAGCAACTTTTTTAAGAACATCAGGATCTATTCCATAAGATTTTTCTCCTATTAAAGCCTCACCGCTGAGTTTGAGCAGTATCCTTTTGTATAAAGGCGATTGGGCTTCCACTAATTTTCTCCTAGCTGATACCGGACAAATCTCTTTATTACGATGTTCTCACCTGTCTTTGCAATCATCTCGTTAAGGAGGTCTTGCACTGTTATATCAGGATTTTTCACATACTGCTGCTCAAGAAGGCATACTTCGGAATAAAACTTTTTCATCTTCCCATCAACTATCTTGTCGAGGATTTTTTCCGGCTTTCCGGTCTCCCGGGCCTGCGAAAAATAGATCTCTCTTTCCTTTTCTATAATATCTGTCGGAATACCCTCGCTATCAATCGCCATTGGATTCGTTGCGGCAATATGCATTGCAATATTTTTGGCAAAGTCCGTAAAATCGTCTGTTTTTGCAGAAAAATCAGTCTCACAGTTTATTTCTACCAACACGCCGATTTTTCCTCCTGCGTGTATATAGGACTGTACCTGGCCTTCGGAGGTCGCTCGTCCCCCGCGTTTTTTCGCCGTCGCAATACCCTTTTTCCTTAAAATATCTATTGCCTTTTCGATGTCTCCATTGCTCTCGTTTAATGCCTTTTTACAGTCCATTATACCGACACCGGTCTTTTCTCTCAATTCTTTAACTAATGATGCAGAAATATCCAATTTATAACTCCTCTTCATCGTAATCTGATTTTTCAGGTTCTATTTTTTTGGAAACAATGATTACTTCCGGCCCTTCCCGCTCCTCTCCGGTCTGGTTTTCAGTGCCTACAGTTTTTTCTTCAACCTTTTCCATCAATTTTTCGGCTTCCGCTTCAGCCTTTAATCGTTCTTCAGCTATATTGTGCCCTTCTACACACGCGTCTGCAATCTTGGAACATATGAGTCTGATGGCCCTGATCGCATCATCATTACCGGGAATGATATAATCGATATCATCTGGATCACAATTTGTGTCCGCAATAGCTACGACCGGAATGCCCATCTTCTTACCTTCCTTGACAGTAATATGCTCTCTTTTGGGATCAACAATAAAAATGGCTCCAGGGAGTTCATCCATATCTTTTATTCCGCCTAGATTTTTTTCCAGTTTGATGAGTTCCTTTTCCATTTTGAGGACTTCTTTTTTTGTATAACGGTTTATTGATCCGTCTGCTTTCATATTCTCTAATTCTTTAAGGCGAGCGATGCTTTTTTTAATTGTCTGAAAGTTGGTCAAGGTACCGCCCAACCATCGGTTGACAACATAAAACATGCCACATCGCTCACTCTCTTCTACTACAGACGTCTGAGCCTGTCTCTTTGTTCCGACAAAAAGTACGGCATATCCTTCAGATACTATTTTGATGATAAATTTATAAATATTATCAAAAAGGTTGACTGTTTTCTGGAGATCGATGATGTGGATCCCGTTTCTTGAACCAAAAATATAAGGCTTCATTTTCGGGTTCCAGCGTTTGGTCTGATGACCGAAGTGTACACCAGCCTCCAGCAATTCTTTCATATTAATATGCGCCGCCATTCATTCCTCCTATGCCAGGATCCCGGCAGGATCCCATTCCCACGGTTTTCCCTCCGCCCGGAATACTTATTCTCCCCTATTGTGGGGTAACCGGGGCAAGTCCCGGGCGTGTGTATTTTGAAATAGTTTAAAAATGAAAAAAAGACCCTGTTTTTGAGAAACAAGAGCCTAAAAATTATTAACCACTTACCTTAACAATTAATTAATATTATTTGCAAGAAAAAATTTAATATTGATATGATTGATCTTTACGATTTTTCATTATAATAACTGTAAAATAAAAGTCCAGCGAAACTACCCGAAGTAGGATGTAAACAATATTTTTTAGCAGACCGTTGGACAAAATCCGACAGGCTGCTAGGGGGTTATATAGAGTGAGTAATTGGAAAAAACTGAATGATATTAAAATGGAACTTGATAATGAAGAGGAGAGAAGGCTTTCTTCTTTTGCATGTTTAAGCAAAGATGCCATAAGGCGCATAGATGAGGATAAAATAAACAGGGGACACAGACAGAATTTTTCGCTTGATACTGATCGAATACTTCATTCACTTGCTTATTCACGCTATATTGACAAAACCCAGGTATTTTATCTTATTAAAAATGACCATATCACTCATAGGGTGCTCCACGTTCAGCTGGTTTCAAAGATCTCCCGCACAATAGGACGGCTTCTTAGGCTTAATGAAGATCTCATTGAAGCAATAGCTCTTGGTCACGATATAGGGCACGCTCCATTCGGGCATGACGGTGAGACTTTCCTTTCAAACCTTTCTATAAAGCATAATATTGGATATTTTTTACACAATCTTCAAGGCGTCAGATTTCTTGAGGAGATTGAAAGAAAAGGTAGGGGTTGGAATCTTTCTCTCCAGGTTCTGGATGGAATACTCAGTCATGATGGCGAACTTCACAGTCAGGCATTATGTCCTCAAAAAAAGAAGAATTTTGTATCTATCAAAGATGAGATCGATACCAAGAAATCAGACCCCATGGTTGATATTATTCCCATGACAATGGAGGGCTGTGTTGTCAGGATGGCGGACACAATCAGCTATATAGGCAGGGATATCGAGGATGCCATAAGGCTTGGTTTCATTTCGAGGGAAGATCTCCCCGCAGATTGCACTGCTATTCTGGGAAATACCAACGGAACAATCGTATATAATCTCGTCGAGGATCTTATCGCACATAGCTTTGGGAAGCCATACATCAGTTTCGGTGGTGAAGTAGGTGAAGCGCTTAAAAAACTAAAAGATTTCAATTACAGATATATTTATAAAAATGATCTGTTCTGGAAACAGGGACAGAAGATTGAACTCATGTTCGGTCTGCTATTTGACAAATATCTTCAAGATTTGGAGAAAGGGAATGAAGATTCGGTTATTTTTAATGAGTTTTTAGAAGGGATGTCAAGCGATTACAAAGATAAAATAACACCGGCGGAGATAGTGAGGGATTTTATTGCCGGAATGACTGATGATTATTTTCTGCGACAATGTGAAAAAAATCTGATTCCACAGGTAAACATCAAAAGATATTGAAAATGAATATTTGTTCATCTCAATCTATAATCATGAGGACCATTGAGCTTGGTGAAGCGGACGTAATCGTGACATTTTTGACTAGGGATAAAGGCCGATTAAAAGGCGTTGCCAAAGGAGCGCGCAGGAGCCGTAAACGTTTTGTAAATTGTCTGGATATCTTTTCTCTGGTTGAAATGCAATATAGGTTAAACAACAGGAGTAATCTGAATTTTCTTGACTCTGCAAGGCTGATTGATTCGTTTTCAGGTATAAGATCCAGTTACGGCATTATGGCAGTCGCAAGTTTCATGATCGAACTCATTGAAAGCCTGCTGCCATGGGAACTGCCTGATCCCTTAATGTTCGATCTATTAAAGAAAAGTCTTTCTTTATTAACTTCGGGTAAAGATATTGAAAAGATTTTAATAATATTTGAAATAATGGCAATTTCTGCAGGGGGATACGCTTTCAACCTTGAAAAATGTTGTATGTGCGGGAGAGTTTATAAAGGTGAGGGTATTTCTATCTTTAAGCCGGTGGAGGGCGGTATCGCTTGTATGAAATGTGATCGTATTTCCGCCATTTCACCGGGACTTTCGCCTCTAACCGTGAGCGCTGTTAAAGAAATTCAATCAAACTCACTGGATACGTTTGAAAATCTGGATTTATCGGCAAAAATGATTACCGAAATAAAACCGATGTTGAAGCTGCATAGGGAATATCACCTGGGGAAAAGATTAAGGACGTCACGATTCCTGTAGTTACAGAAAAGATATCTCCATTATTAAGCTGTCGAAGAGCGTCCGGCAGATTGTCAGATCATTCCTGATTTGATGATGCCTTGCCCTCTTTTTTACTCAATATATTGATGATATCAGCTGTGAGTTTATCGCTATCAAAGGAAAAGGAAACAGTCCCTTTATGGATTTCAAAAGATAGAAGCCGGCAACCGTATTGTTCGGCGACCTCTTCCAGCAACACCCTGAAATTTTCTGCTAGGGGGTTCTCAACACTATCGACATCCTCTGAAAATATATCAATATCAAAAACACCCATGGCTTTTTACAAACCACCAATCTTTTGAATAAAGCCCGACGGGTTAATAGTCGAACCACATGATACGGCCGGAACCTGTTGCAAACTTGAATACTTTAGGTTTTTGCGCGCCCAGCAAGAGGGTTCCCTTTTCCATCTGCATATCAACCATACAATATTGGATCTCCCTTGTGGTCAATTTAGGGGAAAGGCTGTTCCCCTGTATGTTGAATGTGGTAAGCTTGGATTTCGTGAATATCCTAAGATTGTTAAGAAAATCAACAGGAGCAATATTTGTCACGACAATGACCTCATTATGCCCGTCCCCGTCAATATCCGCAATAAGGGGTCTGCAGTTAAGAGCAATTCTTGAAGATGACTCATCTCGGTAACTTGATTCTATACCCATTGTAATAAAATTATTTGTTCCTCCATATCTATGGTCGCTTCTCCACACATTTTTTCCGTCTCGCTGCCAGATATTGAGATAGGCGCTCTCCTTTAAGCCGGATTCGCCGAGACCGATTATTTCTGTCACTGCATCGCCGTCAAGATCAAAAAATGTAAGGGTATAGAATTGAACTTCTTCCGGAAGTTCAAGCTCTTCAACTGGTGTTAGCCTTCCGTTATCTTTCATATCCATGACCTTGATTTTGCCGTAAAAGAATTGTCTTAAATTAGAATCCTGGAAGAGTACGACCGGCTTTGCTGTGCCGCTGGAAGCAATGATCTGAAGATGTCCACCCATTTTATAGAGCTTTTTAAACTTGCCAGACCATTCCCAGACGGTGCTTTCAGCTCTTAACCCGTCCAGGCTTACTACACACAATTCCTCTTTTTCATTTTCATCGGCATCACCGACAGTCACCTTTAAGAATTCATAGCCTGAAGAGGTTTCGAGCAGGTCTTTCATTACAAAACGACCCTCTTTCTTTGCATAGACCATCAATGTATAACGATCCAGAATTACGAGTTCAGCTTCTCCGTCCCCGTCCAGATCCCCTGAGTCGAATGCCATAAGATCCAGTCTTATTGGCAGGCTTCCTGAAGGCTGGAACGAGTAATATTCATCAGCGGGTTTAAAGAAGAGCCCCCTGGAACTTTCATCACTCGGCGCCTCACCAGAAATGATTCTCTGCCGACGAATATCTATTCCGTCTATAGCGGCGCGGAACTGAAATACTATGTCAGATAGCCTTATAATAAGCTGGTCTTCCGTTACTGCCTCGGATATTCTTGTCTCTACGGGCTCCTTTTTTGTTAGGTCAGCTACTGATAGATCCAGGCTGTAACTTTCACCTAGAGATGTTACACTGCCAAAAATAACATAATCAGCCTTAAGCTGAGTGGCCAGTTCAATCGCCCTTTCCAGGGTTCCAACTCCGTTTTTGTCCGACTCGTCTAGGTGACTTTGTACTACGTCATTTGGGATGATTTTAATATCACCACCTTCGAGGCGGGAAATAAACATGGTAGAGAGACCTTGACGAAGATAGCTCTTCGACTCATCTGAAAATATCTCGAGCGGGAGGAATGCCAATCTTTTATCGGCCCCGAATATAGGCGGGGTAAAAAGAGAAAAGAAGATAATTATTAAGATACTGGCCCCGGCAATACGGACAAACCTGCTATTCATATTATTTAATCCTCTGTTTGGTAGTTTACTGAGTGCTTAATCGGCAAGCGTTATATCCCAAAATACTGGAATCGAATATTCCTGTCATCAAAAAGCAAGTAAAATCTAGATGTTATTAGGAGTCTGCCGGACAAAGTCCGGCAGACTCCTATGGGATTGTAAAGCATGCTAGTCGGATTTGGGTTAAAAGTCAAACACTAATATCTTTCCTTAAATAACTAATAATCTCAAGAAGTTCTACAATTTTAAAATTGGCGGATCCGGTTAACAACCATCTTGACAAAATGCCTTCTTATGATAGGATTTCTATCCTATACATATTGATGTGGAAGCAACCAGCCTCTAAACCGTGGAGGAATGGGGGAATCCTCCAGAGTCTTGGTGAATTAGGGCTGGGGTTTCGGTGGGTTAGCCGCACTAAAGTTGTCATGGTTTCCTTCCAGTGGGGCCCCACTGTTGTAAAGTCTTAGATTATATTGGGATAAATACACTAATGGTGGGGAGTAATGTTTATCATGAAAATTCTTATATGCGATCCATTATCGGAAGTGGGTGTCCAGATTTTAAGGGACGCTCCAGATACTCATGTTGATATAAAGACAGGGCTTACAACAGAGGAATTGAAGGCTGTTATTGGAGAATATCATGGGATTATAATTCGAAGTGCCACTAGACTTAACGCTGATATTATTGATGCCGCTAAGAATCTAAAGGTCATTGGCAAGGCCGGGACCGTGCTTGATAATATGGATGTCAATGCGGCGAGTAAAAAGAGTATTGTCGTGATGAACACTCCTGAGAGTAATACTATCACGGCTGCCGAGCATACAATAGCGATGATTATGGCTTTATCCCGAAACATACCCCAGGCAACAGCTTCGCTTAAGGCTGGTAAATGGGAAAAAGAGAAATTTCAGGGAAGGGAGCTTCTAAACAAGATCTTGGGGATAATTGGCGCAGGTCATATCGGTCAGGTGGTAGCCGACAGGGCCAAGGGTATGAAGATGAAGGTCATTGTGTATGATCCCTATATCAAACCCGAATCTATTGAGAAGATGGACCTTGAACCAGTATCCTTTGAAGAACTTCTTAGGAGATCGGACTATATCTCCATCCATACCCCTAAGAATGATGAGACCATGAATATAATAAACGAAAAAAGTATTGCAAGTATGAAACCCGGTGTAATGATTGTAAATTGTGCGGAAGGCGGAATAATTAATGAGGATGATTTATTTGAAGCGCTCAAATCAGGCCATGTAGGAGGAGCGGCTCTTGATGTATTCAGCACTGAACCACCGGGAAAATTGAAGTTAATGGATCTCCCCAATTTCATATGTACACCGCATCTTGGCGCTTCAACCAAGGAGGCTCAGGAAAATATGGCACGAGAAATCGCGGACCAGGTCATCGCCTATCTGCTTTTCGGAACTGTGAAAAACGCCGTGAACGTTCCCAATGTAAGCGAGGAACTTATGACTACGCTGAGGCCGTACGTTATACTGGCTGAGAAGATGGGCGCTTTTCAGGCCCAGCTAGCCGCGGGAAGTATAACGGAAGTCCAGATAGAGTACTCTGGTAAGGTCTTGGATTATGATCTCTCTCCTTTAACAACGGCGATACTAAAAGGCCTTATGACGCCTATTTTAAAAGATGAAATAAATTTTATCAATGCATCCCTTATCGCCCGCGAGAGGGGAATAAAGGTGGTTGAATCAAAGACTCTAACCATCGAGGGTTTTTCGAGCCGTATCAAATTATGGGTCAAATCCCTGGAAAGTGAAAATATTATATCTGGTACCATATTCGGAAGAACGATGCCAAGGATCGTGCGCATTAATGATTTTTATTTAGAGGCTATACCTGAAGGTCATAACCTGCTGATTCATAACATGGACATTCCAGGCGTGATAGGAAGAATTGCGATGAAGCTTGGAGAACGCAATGTCAACATCAGCCGCATGGCGGTAGGTCAGGAAAAGGCCGAAAAGCAGAATGTGATTCTACTCTCAACAAATATCCCGGTAGAAGATAATATCCTGGAGGAATTACGCATGCTGGAAAACATTTTCTCTGTAAAAAGAATAGAATTATGAAAGGAGACTAGCAATGTCCAATGAAGAAAAAGGCTTCATTATTAAAGATAAAAGATCTTTAGATGAGGAAGGCAGGTTAAGAGAGGAAGAAAAAGACAGGAAAACAGAGTTTAAAGACCATAAAAAGGAAGATAAAACAACGGAAAAGAAGGAAGATAAGGAAAGGCCTCCCCTCCCTGAGATTAATTTTAATTCGCTTATATTTAGTCTTAGTTCTTCCGCACTTTTTCATCTGGGGGAGATCGCAGATCCTCAGACCGGAAAAGTGATGAAGGACCTGCCACTGGCTAAACACTCTATAGATACGATTGCCATGCTTAAAGATAAAACCAAGGGAAATCTGACTGAAGAAGAGTCAAAGTTTATAGAGAATATCCTGACCGATCTTCGGTGGCGTTATATCAAGACAGCAAAAGAAAAGTAGGATCTAATTGAAATTTTTCCATGATCAGTCCTGAATTTTTTATCAAAGCACCCGCCAAACTGAATATCCGGCTAAAAGTTGTAGGGCGCCGACATGATGGATATCATGAGATCGTAACTATAATGGTCCCTGTTGACCTCTACGATTTTATCCATTTGAAAATCAAACCCTGCAGCGGTATCAATTTGGTATGCAAGGGATTTTCGGCCCCAGCGGATGAGACGAACCTCGCATCGCGTGCAGCCTCTCTATTTTTTTCAGAAACAAAAAAGAAAGATGGATTGATTATTGATCTGATAAAAAATATCCCCATCGGGGCTGGTTTGGGGGGCGGAAGCAGCAATGCGGCTTCTGTTCTTAAATCACTCAATAATTATTATTCAAATCCTTTATCCAAAACAGAAATGCATGATCTTGCCGTATCCTTAGGGGCTGATGTCCCATTTTTTCTGGAATGCAGACCTTCCGTGGCGACCGGTATAGGCGATATCCTCGAACCTATCGATAAATGGCCGAATTTATATTATTTAATTATAATCCCCCCTGTCAGTGTCTCCACTTCTTGGGCCTATGAGAATGTCAGATTGCAGTTGACAACAGATGAATATAGCTATATAAATAGCGTCTTAAAGTTCGAACCTATTCCCATCTCCCATATACTTGAAAATGATCTGGAAAAGGTAACTTCCGCCAGCTTTCCGATAATAGAAACTCTAAAAAAAATGTTATTGGACGCGGGCGCAGAGGGAGCTGTTATGTCTGGAAGTGGTTCCAGCGTTTTCGGGGTGTTTTCCTCTGCTGACCGGGCAAAATCAGCTGAGGCGGAACTGAGAGCAACGGATATGGGAAAGACGGTTTTGGCAATGGGAATTTGAGGGGGTTGGATTAAGATTTGACCCCTGATTAATTATTGGGGTGTCGTCAAGCGGAAAGACACGGGCCTTTGGAGCCCGCATTCGGAGGTTCGAATCCTCCCACCCCAGCCATACGGCGCAGTTCAGTAATTAGGGTGAAACCGTTTTTTATTTAAGGGAATAAGATACTATGAAGCTTTTTGGTGGAACATCGAATCCTCAATTGACATCGGAGGTGTGTAACTATCTTGAAATTAGCCCCGGGGAAATAACAACCAAGAATTTCAGCGATGGTGAAATACAGATTGAGATACATGAAAACATTCGAGGAAAAGATGTTTTTGTTCTTCAATCAACATGCACACCCGTGAATGATAACTTGATGCAGCTTCTTATTATAATGGACGCCTTGAGAAGGGCATCTGCAAAAAGAGTTACCGCTGTTATCCCTTATTATGGTTACGGCAGACAGGATCGGAAGGTAAAACCCAGGGTTCCGATATCCGCAAAGCTTGTGGCTGATTTGATTACAACGGCCGGAGCAGACAGGGTCGTTTCCATGGATCTGCATGCCGGTCAGATACAGGGATATTTCAATATCCCTGTGGATAATATTTTTGCCGCTCCATTGTTGTTAAAACATATACGGGGCACTTTTACCAATGATGCACTTGTTATAGTCTCTCCCGATGCAGGAGGTGTGGAGAGGGCCCGCGCTTTTGCAAAACGACTGGAGGCGTCACTGGCAATCATTGACAAGAGGCGCGAGGCTCCCAATATTTCAGAGGCGATGAATATTATTGGAGAAGTTGAGGGGAAGACGGCTATTATTTTAGATGACATGGTAGATACAGCCGGGACAATGACCCAGAGCGCCCATGCATTGAAGAGGAGAGGTGCGAAACGGATATATGCAACCTGTACCCACCCTGTTCTGTCGGGGCCTGCCATTGAGAGAATAAATGATTCACCCATAGATCGCCTTGTTGTAACAAATACCATCCCTGTCGAGGGCAAGGTGGAAAAGTGTTCGAAGATTATTGCCTTATCGGTTGCGGAATTGCTTGGGGAAACGATAAAGAGGATTCATAACTCCCATTCAGTGAGCACCCTTTTTGTCTAGGAGCCTGTCGGATAAAGTCCGACAGGCTCCTAGACCTGGTCGATATGAATGATCAGGTGTTTTTTTTGAAAGCCTTGTGAAAAATTTCATTTTTTTATATATGCCGCTGTTTTACACCACATGTTGGTCAAGGCTTGAAGCGCAAAGGAGGCTGCCGGATTTTATCCGGCAGCCTCTTAATAAGTTTTAGATTTTATCACTAATGTCCGGTTAGGAAATTGCATAAAGATCGCGGTATGGGGAGTTCTTTTTTCGGGCGAACGCGTTCCTGGCAAGTTTTACGCATATTGCCTTACGAGGCGGGCGGCGGATCATCTCAGTTGCTGTCAGGGCAAGATTAGGTTGAACGATCGAGAAACATTCCGCCCGCCTGGCATGCACCTTATGCAATTATCCTGCTTCTAAGGTTTTCGC
>JAFGDF010000123.1 GCA_016932235.1 Deltaproteobacteria bacterium
CCCCGTAGGCCGTGCCGGCAACACTGTCTTCCACGTAGTCCCGGACAGTTATGCCTTCCACCGTGTCCTCCCAGGCGATGAAAATCCCCGCGAGGCTGAAAAAGATAACGAACCAGCAGATTGAACTGACTACGAAGACAAAACCCACAAAGGTGATCACCGCTACCCCGTATCCCACAGCCAGGTAGCGGGATCTTGAAAACCGTTCGCTCAGCGCACCGATGGGATAGGAGGCGGCGGCATAAACGATATTGCGCAGCAGGTAAAAGAGCGCGGCCAGCCTCGAGGCCTCGAAAAGGCCTATCTGCGGTTCCAAGACCGTGGTTGCACGAAGGATCATGAGGGTGGGCGCGAAATCGGCCATTCCGAAAATGCCCACGGCAACCAGGAATCGGCGGTAGTCCTTCGGCATGGCCCTGAGGGTCCCCATCAATTGGAGACCATGGTTGGGGGCCCGCCTTTTTTCCGTGATTATCATGATGGAGATGACGGACAGGATGCCCGGCACAAGGGTCAGCAGGAAGATCACCCGGAAATCTCCACCGGGGGCGCCGGCCAGCATAGGGAACCATCGCCCAAGCGCATCGATTATTCCGGGACGGCTCGCGATCCAGCTCAACAATCCAAAAGCAGCAAGGGGCCCCGCCACTGCGCCGGCCGTATCCCCGGCCCTGTGAAAACCGAAGGCCTTTCCCCGGTCTTGCGGCGCCACACACTCGGCCAACATGGCATCTCGAAGGGGACCGCGTATGCCCCGGCCCAACCAGCCGACAACTCTGCCAAGGAGAATCAAAGGCCAGGCAACGGCAAAGGCAAAAACCGCCTTGGATATGGCAGTAAGTATGTATCCAACAACCGTCCATGTTTTGCGATGACCGATCTTATCACTGTGATATCCGGCGCCGAGTTTGACAAAGCTGGAGATAGCGTCCGCAACGCCCTCGATAAAGCCAAGGGCCGCGGCCGAAGCTCCTATGGCCTGCATGAACTGCGGCAAAACAGAGGTCGCCATTTCGTGGCAGAAATCACTCAGGAAACTCGTGAGCCCGAAGGCAAGGACATTACGATTGAACCATTTTCTTATACTCGGAGTTGTCTCATTCATCTTCGATCCTCCTGTCCCCCCTTATATTTTTTAGTATCTCGACCGCCTTCCTTGGTCAAATAACTGTCCATGCTTTCGAGCACATCCGTAATCCGTCCAATCATCGCTTTCAGTTCGTGAGCGGTGTCCTCCGAGAGGTCTCCATAGCCCAGCATATGTTTTGGATCGAGTTCTTCTGCTGCAATTTTTGTCTTTGGTTATCGTTTAGTCCGGCTGCCATTAATGTTTCACCTGCATTCTCCCTTTATGTTTACATCATTGTTTGAATCAGTAGAACGATCAGCAGTGCCGCCAGCACATAGGCGGCATAAGCATTAACCCGGCCCGATAAAAGACGATCGCCCTGTCAAAAGAGTAAAATCCATCTACAAATTCTCCAAAGATTTATGGAGTCCCTCAAGGTCTGCTTTCATATTCCTGATTCGATCCAGGTCCTGATGGAGCAGGGCTTGGGCCTTTTCCATCTCAGCCGTCCCCTGGCGTTTCAATTCGAATGCCTTTTCAATCGCCCGCTTGATGCCCTCCTCTGTGGCGTCGATTTTCAGGTTAAGATCCCAGCGGAAATCCATGAAACTCCTCTTGATGCGCTCCATGAAATCCCAGCGCACCCGCCCGCAATTCTGGTCGATCTTCTGAGGAAGTTTGTTTTTCATATCCTTTAGAACCATACCCCTGGACAGCTTTCGGGGCAGTATCTTATGGGAGAAGAAATCAAATGCCCCCTCCAGGTCGAAAAACTTAGGGGGGTCGCCGGTCATATAATATAGACTGCTGTCGCTGGACATTGCCTCATGGGTTTCGACCCTTTCAAGCCTGATGTCGAAAATTTCTGCTGAGACCCTTACGATGGCCTCAATGATTTCGTTGGTTTTTTCAGAATACAGCCTGGAAACCCGTGTGTATTCCTTGTTTAACCGCTCCTCTTCCTTTATTACCCATTCATCAAAAGTTTGAACAATGCCTTCATGAAGGGCCGACTCCATAAGGCGAACATAATCTGAAACTGTCAGGCATTCATTGCTTTTCCCTGTTTTTTCCAGTTCGCCCAACAACCTTGGTATTTCGCGTTCTTTCAGCCTCTGAAGATCCCGGTCAAGCAGATCAATGAGGCGATTGATTTCCCCCTCGAAGTAGTAACGGGTATCCTCCCTGTCCTGTTTCACAGCTTCCATCTTGGTCTGGAATAGCCTGATCTTCTCTTCCAGTTCATCCATGGGTGTGGCTATGGCACGGCTTTCCAATTCAACGGCCATCTCTTCGTCATTCAGGAGTTTCATCAGGCTGTTCATGGCATTACGAAGGATGCTCTTTCCCTTGGCCTTTACAAGAAAATCGCCCAGCACCCTATCAATCAGGGGCAGACCGCTCCTTTCTACGAGATCCTGATTTTTCGTCAGTTTCCCTTCCAGGGCCATAAGTGCCGAGAGAGGGTAAATTCGGATGCCGTCTATTCCCAACGCCTTTTCAATAGCATCCTTAGAAAAGGCCATGGACTCCTCTCTCTCCCCAGCCTCCAGGTAATCAATCTTGTTTTGAATGAAAAAAATCTTCTCCACATACTGACGCACATCCTTGAGAAATGCCACATCAGCCTGGCTGATTGGCGGGTCCACTGCCAGGAGAAAAAGGGCTGCGTCCACATTGGGGAGGTAGCTGTAAGTCATTTTAGTATTATTTTCAAAGGTGGATCCCACCCCAGGTGTATCGATGATGGAGACGCCGTCTTTTAAATATTGGGAAGGAAAAGATATCTGCACCTGTTTGACCCCTTTGCTGTTACTTGGATTGCCGCGCTCGGTGACATAACCGGCAAGATCGTCCCTTGGGACAACCTTGCGGGATCCATTCTCGAAAATCACATCAATCGTCTCTTTCTCTCCGTATTTGAGAGCAGTCACGATAGATGTCAGGGGAATAACGGATGTCGGCAGGAGGGAATCCCCAAGAAGGCTGTTAATAAAGGTAGATTTTCCCCTTTTAAACTGGCCGAGCACAACCAGATTAAACCGGTTCTCAAGAAGCTTCGTTTCAAGCGCCCCAATGGTTTCTTTGATCCTCCCGTTACGCCGTTGGACACAATAATCCTGTAACGCCAAAATCCTCTGAAGAAGAACCTGCCGTAATTCTTTATATAGATCAAGCATGTATGCCTCAAAAAAAACCCTGCCAGGTGGTGACCATGCAGGGCATCTAAATAAAAAACCCACCTGGAATTTCAGGTGGAGTAGGTATCGGTACTCCCACCCCAAAAAAGAACTTGAGATAGAAGTCATCATCCCTTGAGGAAGGGTGGTTTATGGCAGACTTCATTGCCAGATAAATTTAATTACACTTCATGGGTGTATTCTGTCAAGAGGTTTAATGGAAAAATTTTTCTCTTTAAATCCTGTTTTAAGTTGACGTTTCCCAGCTGCTTATTTAGCGTGCCGTTTCATTTCGGGGATGGAGTTCCCCTTCATAACCGCCCGTCCGGGGCTAATGACCCCTGCCAATCAGGCTAATGCGGCGGTAGCGTCTGTATGACCCGGAAATATCCCCACTGCAGAGCGGGTTTTTTGTGCCTTCGCCATTGCCTGGAAGGTATTTATGAAAGGAGGATTCCATCATGGAAAGTATCTTTGTAATCGCGGCCCTCTGGCTTGGATTGGCTGTTATCTCTTCTGTTATCGCCTATCATATCCGGGTATCCCTTGCCCTGATTGAAATCTGCGTCGGCGTTCTGGCAGCCGCTGTCTCAGGTTACCTCGGCAAGGCGGATGCCCTGGGCTCCAATCTGGAATGGCCGCGGTTTCTGGCTGCCTCGGGAGCCGTCCTGCTCACTTTCCTGGCCGGTGCCGAACTCGAACCACAGGTCATACGAAAAAAAATGAAGGAAGTGACGGTAGTCGGCCGGGTTGGTTTCTTTGCGCCGTTTTTGGGGTGTGCTGCTGTCGCGCGGTATATCCTGGAATGGAATACCCAGGCCAGCCTGCTTTGCGGTGTTGCGCTTTCGACCACATCGATGGCCGTTGTTTATGCGGTAATGCTGGAAACCGGCTTTAACAGGACAGATTTTGGCAAGGGCATCTTGGGCGCGTGCTTTATCAACGATCTTGGAACGGTCATCGCACTGGGTTTGTTGTTCGCGCCGTTCTGCGTGGCGGTTTTCAATCTGCCTGTCTACACTGTGGCGGGCGCCGCTCTCATGGGCACATTTCTCACTTCTATTGCCGGGGTCTTTTTATACAGTGTGATCCCGGCTGCCGGAGGGATGTCCACAAGACCGGACTGGCTCCTGGGCCTGCTCTTCGGGGCCGGAGGGTTTGCCGGGATGTATTGCGGGGCCAGGCTCCAGAAATTCGTTCCCCAGCAATTCATCAATCTCATGCTGGGGCTGATCATTACCTTCCTGGCCGTAAGGTATATCCTTCAGTTTTTTCTATAATGCAATATCGGCCTTTTATCTCTTGAAAATCAGGCTGATTATTTCCCCTGATCCACCATCAAGGTGTCATCCCTGCCTTCGCAGGGACAGGTTCTGCTGTGCTGCCGTTCGGCCTGGAGGCTATGGGCCGGAAGCGGGCGTATTGCGCATACGTCTCGGTCGTCGCTCCCTGGCGCCTCGCATGAAACTTCGTGAAATTCAGTATATTCCACGATACCTTTAAAGGCGATATAGAAAACATTCACCGCCGTCCATCGTGAATGAAGAAGTTTCATTCTCGTTCAATCCGGGCTTTTTTTCGCACCCGGCGCCCCTGCTCGTATCCAGCATCTCGCTGGTGCCCGGGGTTAAACCAAAATCCAGCGCCATTACTATATTGTCTTAGATTTGATGGTGGATTTTGGAATAATTCTCAATGTTATTGAAAAAATGTTTTCGCTAAGCTATGCTATAAAGTATTACTTTTCTAATGGGGAACTTTTGAATGTGGTCAGATCATAAGAGAATCGAGGAAAGAAGCATAGCTCTTCATCGAGAGATTGCCAGGCGTATTTACTCAACCCCCGCCCTCATTCGGATTGCAAAGAGAAACATTGAGAGCTGGGCGGAAAGAAATGGCGAAACACCGATATTTAATGAATGGAGAGAAATCCTGGACAGGCCATTGGATGAAATTATTGAAGTGCTTGTGTCTGTAAATGAAAGGGGGAGGCGTTTGAGACAATCAAGCCCATTTTGCGGAATTCTTACTCCACAAGAAAGGTGGAAGATATATGAATCGTTTACAACTGGAACATATTATCAGGGCAGCGGGAAGCGTAGCGGATGATAAAGAAATTATAATTCTCGGAAGCTCTTCTATATTTGCCCAGTTTCCCGATCTCCCAGATGAGTTCCTCTTTTCGATCGAAGCGGATCTCTTTCCAAAGAACAAACCGTATTTGAGCGACCTTATTGACGGATGTATAGGAGAAATATATGAAAATAACCATCATAGGGGCAACAGGCGCGATTGGAGCTCCGACTGCCTTTTATCTTGCGGTCAGAGCTCTTGCGGACGAGATAGTCATGATAGGCGGGAAGAGACAAAATGTTCTCAGGCAGCATGTCATGGACATCAGCACAGCGGTCTCAAATCAGGGTGTCATGGTACGGGCAGGGACCTATGAGGACATGGAAGGGTCGCAGATAATTATTAACGCTGCCGGCGCTCATGTGGACGGAGCAGCGGGAAGAACGGCCATGTTGACTGAAAACATTCCTTTTATTAAGGAACTGGCCCGAAAAATAAGAGAATTCTGTCCTGATTCCATAATCATAACCGCGACCAATCCTGTCGGGCCCCTGAACTACGCGACCTTTCTGGCAGGCCGGTTTGAGCGCAGGCAGGTGATAGGGTATTCGTTAAATGACACCCTTCGATTTCGGGAGCTTGTGGCCAAAGCTTTCGGGATCAAGGTCGATCGGGTTGAAGGGTGTGTTATCGGTGAGCATGGCCCTACCCAGGTGCTGCTTTTCAGCTCCGTCCTGATCGACGGCAGCCCCGTATCAATCGAGGACAAGGTCAAAGCTGATATACGCGCCGAGGCCCCTGATATTATCAGGCAATTTCAGGCCCTGGGCGTCAATCGAACGGCGGGCTGGACATGCGCGGTCGGCCTGGGATCGTTTGTGAGGGCGATTGTGACTGACAGCGGTGATATGCTTCCCTGTTCCCTGGTGCTGGATGGCGAATACGGACAGAAGGGTCTGAGCATGACGGTTCCCGCCAGGATAGGAAGGCAGGGTGTGAAAGAGATTATTGAGCAGGACCTGGCCCCGGATGAGAAAGAAGGGTTAAAGATTTCAATCGATAAGCTGAAGGCTGAAATGAGGATTGTCGAAGAGCTCATATAACAGAATGCCGGACGAAGTCCGGTATTCTGTTATTCCAGGGGCCTTGCCTCCTCGATGAGCATGATCGGGATATCGTCCTTGATCTCATACATTAACTTGCAGTTGTCGCAGATGAGACCGTCTTCAGAATCATTCAGGTGGATATCTCCTTTGCATTTCGGGCATGCGAGAATATCAAGCAATTCTTTGCTGATTGTCATAAATACCTCCTTTTAAATCTTGTTGGGATCATGCCGGACAAAGTCAGGCAGGCTACTAAGTTCCCTCCTAATCGCTTCCAGAATCCTGTCATTTGTCAGATGATTACATAATTTTTTTTCACATCTCCTCTTAAAACAGGGTCCGCAATGAGGAGAAATCTGGACCAGATGATCCCGTTCTCTCATCGGGCCCGAATATTTCGATGAAGATGGGCCATAATAGGAGACCGTGGGTGTATTGACAGCGCTGGCGGCATGAACGGTGCCTGTGTCAGGTCCTATAACAAGGCGAGACTTTCTAAGTATCTCAATAAAGACATCAATCGGCAGGTCTCCGATATCCTTCGCCCCATTTTTAATAAATTTTTGAATCCTGCCGACTCTTTTCTTTTCATTTTCACCGGACCATGAAAGAACAGGTATAACCCCGAAGCTCTCTACGCATTTATAAAAATCAGCGATTAGCCTTTCATCCAGAAGTTTTGTCTGCCAGCCGCCGCCGGCCGTGATAATTGCAAAATCGGCGGATTTCAGATTTTTCTCATACAGGATCTTATCCGCTTTCTCGGAGGCGACAGGATTAACGGGTAGATATGGAAAAACAGGCCGCTGTATTTTCAAACAGAGACTCTTTTCAACAAGTGTCAGGATCTGATCAACGACATTTACGTTCGGCACGGAAAAGGTCTTATCCAGAAGGAGGACGCTATGTTTCTCTCTGCATATCCTGCTTTCCTTTGAGAAGCCGATCCTTGAAACACCTCTTGCCATTCGTGCGATCACGGCGCTCCTTATCAGGCAATTGATATCCAGTATAAGGTCATATCTTTGTTTTCTCAATTTCCTTAAAAATTTTGATATCTCCCTCCAGGTGCGAATCTTGGTGAGAGAGTGCCTCCATTCTTTCGTGCTTACCGTTATTACTTGATTTATAGCCGGGTTACCCGAGATCAAAGGACTCCATTGTTTTTCTATCACCCAGTGAAGTTCGACTTTCTTATTATAGGCCTTTGAATATTCTTTAAAACACTCAATAAGCGGCAGGGAATGAATAATGTCCCCGAACGCGCTAAGCTTGATGATTAGAACACGCAATGCCTTTTCCTCATAGAATAGAACCTTCAGGTTTTTCGATTTCAATAATCCAGCGCACCGCATCCAGGAGGTCGTCTGCGATATGCTGTGGTTCCACGGCGCTCGACGGCAGAAGATGTTTTATCTCGCCGAGGCCGTAACCGGTCTTTACCATCACCCCTTTTATTTTGCAGCGCTGCGCGAATACCATATCCGAAATAGTATCCCCGATCATATATGATCCGGTTATATCGATATCAAATAATTCGCGGGCCTGATCTAGAAGCCCTGTCCCGGGTTTTCTGCAATCACACTCGATGCAATATTTGTTCAGGGAACCTCGCGGATAGTGAGGGCAGAAAAAGATGCCGTCAATAAAAGCGCCGGATTCTTTTAAAGATTCTTTCAGCCTCTCATGCACTTCTTCCACCAGCGTGATAGGGAAGTACCCTCTGGCTACGCCGGATTGATTGGAGAGGATAATGGCATAAAAATTGTTTTCGTTCAAAATCCTTATGGCTTCAGGGACGCCGGGAAGAATTTTAAAACGGCTGATGTGGTTTATATATCCCATCTGTTCGTTAACAGTCCCGTCACGATCAAGAAAAACCGCCGGTTTTTTCAATATGATTCCTCCTTTAATATCTCAAGTTCCTTCCAGATATCATCGGGACGAATACCCAGCATGCACTGAAAATCTTTTGGACATTCCTGTTTAAAACAAGGCGCACAGTCAGTCTCACGCCTTACTACCTTTGCCTTACGGCTTAATGGACCCGTGGCGATGTGATCTGTAGATCCGAATATCGCAACCGTCGGGACATCCATTGAGGCAGCGACATGCATAAGCCCGGAGTCGTTGGTCACAAAAAAACTGCACATTTTTAGAATCGCGGCCGCCTGCATGAGATCCGTACTACCGCATATATTCAAGGGAGCGTTCTTCATGGCTTTGGCCACGGAATTACAGATCTCCCGTTCGCTTTTGCTGCCGAAAATGATCACACGGGCGCCCCACCTGTCAGCGGCATAATCACCGATAGCGGCAAAATTTTCAGCGGGCCATCTTTTGGCAGGCCCGTAGATGGCGCCCGGGCTCAAACCGACCAGCAGGTCATCCTTATCTATACCTCTGGATCGGAGCATTGACATTGCGATTTCAAGGTGTGCCTTTCCCACTGTAATGAGGGGATCTCTTCTGATTGCGGTCCAGCCCATGGCCCTGAGGATCAGGAGATAATATTCCACTTCATGTGATCCTGTCTTGAATAATTTTTTATTTACCGGGTGGGTCAAGAGAAAACCCCTTCCGTCGGTATTGTAGCCCACCCTGTATCTGATATTTCCAAGATGGGCGAGCAGAGCAGCCTCGAAGGCGTTCTGAAAAAGCACGGCAAGGTCGAAATTCATCATTCGAATCATCCTGGCAGTTCTTAAAAACTCCATGAGGCGTGAAGGCCATCCGTTGCCCTTCCCGAAAGGAATGACCTGGTCAACAGCAGGGTGATCTTCAAGAATGGGCGAAACCCATGGCCGGGCAAGCACAACGATTCTGCTTTCAGGAAAATTTTCCCTGACCGCATCAAAGGCGGGAAGGGACATCACCATGTCCCCGACCCAGTTTGTCGCGCGTATCAATATCCTTCGTATTCTTGATCTGTCAATAGGTTCTCTGTCAAACATAGTTCAGGAAGCATAAAAGTTATCAGGGAGCCGGCAATAGGGCCTTGTTTTCCACCTCATATGGAACCAGAACCAGTGGTCAGGATATTTCCTTACATATTCCTCAATCGCGGCAGTAAATTTTGATGTGTTTTCTTCCACATCTCTAATCTTGTCTTTCGATCTTTCAAGCTTTATTTCCTTTCCGAATATTATGCAGTAACGACCGTCCTTCTGCCTTACGGAAAAGGCCGGAATTACGGGAGCGCCTGTCTTGAGAGCGAGAAGGGCCAGGCCTTTATTGGTGCAGGCTTTTTTCCCAAGATAATCAACAAATACCCCATCGTACCAGTCCACATTCTGGTCTAAAAGGATCCCCACCATTCTTTTTTGCCTGATTGCCATTAGAATTTTTCTCATACCTTTCATCTTGGGGATTATTTCGGCTCCGAATCTCGATCTGATAATCGTCATGATATTTTCCAGGGGTTTAAAATCAAAGGGCCTGGCAACAACTGAGAGCCGCGCGAAACGGAGTGAAACCGCCGCGTTCATTAATTCCCAGTTACCAAAATGACCCGTGAGGATGAAAACCCCTTTTCCTTTTTTTATGGCGCTGCTGAGATTATGCTCATTCCTGAAAAAGAGATATTTTTCCAGGTTCCCGTGATTAAGCCTCAAAATATGAGGAACTTCGAAAAACATCATTCCAAAATGAGAAAAGATTCTCCATTCCAGTTTTTTTAGCTCTGCGTTGGTAAAAGAACTGCCCAAGGCTTCTCGAAGATTATTTATTAGGACTTTTTTTCTTTTAAAAGGTATGAATAGAAATGCTGTCCCCAGCATCTTTCCCATGAACCTCCCGATGCTGATGGGGATATTAGACATAAGCCCAAACAGAAATAACAGCGCTTTATCAAGCATTATATGTTTCCTTTATTTTTTTTATCATGCCAAAGAAAACGTCATCATTGCCGAGAAGGCTAAACCTGATGGAAAGATAGGCAACCCCGGGATATCCCCGGGCTATTTTTTCAACCCTGCCCCAATCCTTTTCAGTTGTTACAATACAGTCCGCCCCAAGCCTGTCAACCTTTTCATACAGATCCTTGAACTCATCTGTGGTAAAAGGATGATGATCTCTGAAGGACTTGAAATAAAGGACTTCTGATTCAAGATCCAGCAATGCTTTTCTAAAATCGATGGGTTTGGCAATACCAGCGAAGGCGACAATACGCCGATTTTTTAAATAGCCAGGATTAAAGATCCCGTCATCATTAGGGAATACTAACTTGTCTGGAATATGCCTGCTCTTGAAAACAGGCTTATCAATAACCCCCCCCTGTATAAAGTCGAAAACATTTTGGGTGCCTGCTCCTTCAGGCCACCTGGTAAGGATGATGGCATCCGCCCTTTTAAGACATTTAATAGGTTCCCTGAGAGGCCCCAATGGTAGGAGTCGGCCGTTACCCACTGGATTGCTGCTATCCATCAATAGCAGATCCAGGTCTCTATCTAATAATATGTATTGATATCCGTCATCAAGAACAAAAAAATCAGATCCGAATTTTCTGTTTGCATAAAGGCCGGCTTTATAACGATTTTTTGACACAACCACAGGGATATTGTTAAGCCTTTTTGCCAAAAGAAAAGGTTCATCTCCGGCTTCTTCCGGTCCGGCAAATATTTCATTCCCATCAGTTACCTCAAGTATCTCCTGTTTATATCGCCCGCCGTATCCCCTTGAAAGAATGGCCGTCCTGTAGCCCTCTGCGCATGCCCACTCTGCGATCATAAGAACTGCAGGTGTTTTCCCTGTTCCTCCCACAGTGAGGTTCCCGACACTTATTACAAATCCCGGGAGAGAATTTTTTCGCCTGTGTTTGAAGATCACAGACCTGATCTCCATGGCCAGCCTGTACAGAACAGAAAAAAAGGCCAGAATGAATTTCATCACAGAATAAGATTCTGTGTTATGGACACGGGACCAGTCAATCATCTCAAATATGACTTTCAATGTATTCAAGAACACGATTTAAGGCCCCCTTATTCGTGTTTGCAAATTTCAGGGCCATCCTCCCTATTCTATCGGACCTGTTTTTGTCTTTCAGGAGCCCTTTCATCATATTATACAGTGATTCGCCATCACGGACCCTTATCCCGCCACCCGCCTCAATCAGCATCTCTGCCATCTGCACAAAATTATAGGTATGTGGGCCGAACAACACGGGCCTGCCAAAACTTGCGGGTTCAATGAGGTTGTGCCCGCCTAATGGTACAAGGCTTCCTCCGACAAAACTGATTTCCGCCAGACCATAGATTACTCCCAACTCTCCTATAGAATCAAGGATAAGAAATTTTGCATCCCCTTTTGCTCTCTTTTGATCAGATCTCTGAGAAGATTTGATGCCCTTAATCCTGCATAACCGGGAGATCTCTCCTGCTGTTTCAGGATTTCTGGGAGCCAGGATAAGATAAAGCTCGGGAAAAGATGATAGAAGCCTTTTATAGACATCGATTATGATCTCATATTCACCCGGGTGACAACTTCCGGCTACCCATATCCTGGCTTCTTGCCTGAAATTGAGAATTTGAAGCCAGCGCATTCTATCCTTATTTCGTATGGTTTTCCATGGCATATCAAATTTTATGTTGCCTGATGTAATTACTTTTTCGGCAGGGACACCGATATCAGTGAGTCGTTTTCTGTCAAGGTCTGACTGCATGAGGCAGATGTCAAGAGCGCTTAAAAGCTTTTTTGATAAAAAGCGATATCTTTTATAGGCATTGTAAGTGCGAGGAGATATACGGCCATTTATGAGGAATATTTTACATCCACGTTTTTTAAGGCAGTGGATAAGACCCGGCCAGATATCCGATTCCACAAGGATGAAGATCTCGGGATCGATGTATCGGGTGATCCTTCTTATGGACCACCAGAAGTCCAGGGGCATGGGTATGAGTGATTCTTTATTATCACCAAGGTTTTCGCCGGCGATTTTTATGCCCTGCGCCGTCTTGACACTGAATAGGATATCCCTGGAAGGATGGGATTCTTTAATAGCCCGGTATACCGGCAATGCAGAGATAACCTCTCCAACTGAAAGCGCGTGGATCCATATGCTTTTTCTTTTAGGCTGTTGGCAAGGCAAACGCAGACATAATCTATCGGATAACCTAATTTTCCTTCCCAGAGGGAACAGAGGCAATAGGATTATTAATGTCAAGGTCCAGAAAAAATTATATGAAAATAGAAGAATATTAACCAGCTTCACTCAAACCACCAGAAGAATAATGGACCTGAAAAAATATTGCCCACACGAAAATCAATCTTTATGTATTTAAAGGCAATTCTATAGTGAATCTTGTCCCCCGGGGCAAGTTGTCATGAACCTCTATTGAGCCGTTATGATCACTCACTATAGTATTAACGATTGCCAACCCTAATCCTGTCCCGTGTTTTTTTGTTGAAAAATAAGGCTCAAACAACCTCATCTTATGATCAGGGGGTATGCCCTTCCCATTATCAGCAACTTCAATTTTGACTATCTCAAGATCCTTATCAAATGAAAGATTAATCTCCACTAAACCGTTATCATCCACTGCCGCAACGGCATTGTCCAGGAGATTAATAATCACCCGCTTGATCTGCTCTCTATCAACATTTAAAATGGGAATATCCAATGACTCATTAAACTGGACCTGCACATTGTTGTTTGTCTCTTTATATAGTCCTGCAGCTTCCTTTATTATCTTATTGATGTCATCCGGTTCCGGATTTGATGTGGGCATACGGGCATAACTTGAAAATTCATTTACAAGACGTTTCAAACCTTCTGCCTGACTAATAATCATATCAGTGCACTCTAAAAAGACCTTCCTGTCCTCTGTGTTCGATTTATCTCCATAACGTTTCTTTAGCCTTTGCGCGGATAGCTGTATGGGTGTAAGAGGATTCTTGACTTCATGGGCTATACGTCTTGCAACTTCACGCCACGCCGCCATTCTTTGAGCCTTCTCAATTTCGCTCAGATCTTCAAGAACCGTAACGAGTCCAACATAATCTTTGCGATCATCATAAAGCGCATTTATTGAGACAAGGAGGGGCAAGGTTCTGCTATATGTTGAAAGTCTTATCTGTCTTTCCATAAACCCCTTTCGATGACGTGTCCTGTCAATTAAAAATTCGTTTATGACATTAAGGAGCTCCGTCCTCATAACTTCTTTGTAGCTCTTTCCCAGGACCTCAGACGCCCTTATATCCAGCATCTTCTCTGCGGACTTATTGATTGTAAGTATTTTCCCTTCCGCATCCACAGAAAAAACCCCTGCGGCTATATTGGTCAGGACCGTTTCCATATAAAGTCTTCTTTTTTCAATTTCGATATTGATCTTTATCAGTTCTTTATTTGTCTCCTCCAGCTGTTTCTTGCTGTTTTTCAGGTCAAGGGTCATTCTGTTGAATGAATTTACCAGGTCTCCAATCTCATCTTTTGCTTCCAGGTCGATAAAAAAATCATAGTCGCCCGAAGCGATTCGATCCGTGCCTTCGGCCAGTTCCTGAATAGGCACGGTAATACCCTTGGAAAGGAAAAAGCCAAACCAGACCGAAGAAAATATTATCAGCAAAGTGACGATGGACAGGGTAATCATGTGGCTGAGCTTGATGGGTTTTTTAAGCATCTTAAACTGTTTATATTCTTCAAGGCCTCTTGATACCGTATTCAGACGCGTGACATAATACCCGGGGATAAATTTCTCAAGGACAATCAATCCCACGACTGCCTTCGATTCGGTTCTGGAAAAGATCGGCACAATCCCACTGACAAGATTACCGTGACGCGAGGATTGAATTTCCTTAAAGTCAGTGCCTTCAGCATAGCTTTTCTCCAGCAATTCCATGGAGGGCTCATCAAAGGAGCTAACATCTATCCTGTCGTCGGTTGATATCGCGCGTAGTTTTAATTTATTTGAGTAGACCATTATTGATGCGAGCCTATACTCAGTTCTTTTCTCATTAATAAACTTTTCCAGATCGTCTTTTGATTTAACGAGCATATACCCATGGTAGGTAATAAGCCTGCTGAGGTTGTTGGCGGAAGACAGAATCTCGTCGCTCATCTGTTGATAATAATCATTCCCGACTTCCAGGGAGTTCTTCAGGGATTTTTCTATCGGGAGATTGAACCAGTATTCTATAGACGCTGAAATAAACTGCACTGATACAAAAAAAAGGATGCTTGTCGGAAGTAGAGAAAGAGTAATAAAGGCGACGACAAGTTTTGTCCTCAACCTTGCACCCATGATATTTTTCTTTCTTTCAAAGAGGAGTTTAACAAGGTTTCGCATAGTAAGAAAAAGAAGAAGCAGCAAAAGAATAACGTTTATATTAATTAGGACAAAAATGAGGATACTGTTAGAAATGGGAAGATTGAGACCCAGGTCAAACACCATTGATCCCAGATAGGAAAGCAGAAAGATAACAACGATAAGCACCGCAATAATATAGCGCTCTCGGCGTTGCCTTTTCATGTCCTGCTTTTCTGCTTTGACGTAGTCTGTCATAGCGGTCAAGTTAATACTTTTAAAATCGGCACCAAAATTGAACGATAGTCCTATTATGTTTTTAAGAGTAATGTCTCATGTCATTAACCATGGGAAAAAACCCACCAGGCGGGACTTATGTCGGCGGGTTTTCAATATAGTCTTACTTTCCCCGGATTATGATAACCAAGAGAAGAATTAATTGCAATATCTATTGGATGGAAATAATGGCCGGGATTTCAGCAGAAGTAGTAGCCTTTCGGAATTTGTCCGAAATGCTCCTAACCAGCAGTCTGTCAGACAAATTCCGACAGGCTACTAGGCCGAAATTGGAATCTGTTCGAGCGGGCCGAAGACAGGAACTTTTATGCTGTTCAATAAATCTTCTTTCTCTTCTTCGGGAATTATTTTTTCCCAACACTTTTTATTTGCCATGAGCTTTTTAATCATGGAGTGATTTAGCGAGTGGCCGGATTTCTGGATTTCAAACTTACCGATTATCGGTATCCCAACAACTGCCAGGTCTCCAATGAAATCCAGTATCTTATGTCTAACAAACTCATTCTTATATCGAAGACCGTCTTCATTAAGGATCCTAAAATCATCAATAACAATGGCGTTGTCGAGTGACCCTCCCATTGCGAGACCGGCTTGCCTCAACGATTTAATATCATTAAGGAATCCAAATGTCCGGGCCCGGCTGATCTCATTTATGAATTCCTTGGCTGAAAATCTCAGATCATATTTCTGGTTTCTGAGTAATGGGTGGTAGAAATCTATGGTAAAGGATATCTTGAGTTCTTTTGAAGGGTATATATTGATGGATCGATTCCCATCATTTATTTTAATAGGTTTTTTAATAATAATAAATTGCTTGGATTTTTTTTGTTCTTTGATCCCCACGCTTTTTATCAGGAAGATAAAAGGAGCTGAACTTCCATCCATGATAGGAATTTCCGGTCCATCAATTTCCACTCGGGCGTTGTCGATTCCCAATCCAAAAAATGCGGCCATAAGGTGTTCGATGGTAGAAACCTTGCAGCCATTAAGACCTATGGTCGTGGACATATTAGTGTCAACCACGTTTTTCCAATTAGCCCTAATACTTCGATAACCTGACAGATCCTTTCTGTGGAAACGTATCCCGCTGTCTGGGGGTGCCGGTTTAATTGTTAATTTAACTTTTTTCCCGGAGTGAAGACCAATTCCCGTACAGCTTACATCATCCACTACCGTATGTTGCTTATAAGGCAAAACAGGCTCCTTTTTTAATAAAATAATCAATCACTAAGACCTTCAGCAATTATTATGCCAAAATTGCGAGGCAAGAAAATTAAAAAGTGTATAGTCCTAATTGCCTGTTATGATTAATTTTATCTAAAACAAAACAGTTTCTTAATTGAATGCCCGATTTTGTTATGAGGCATCGTGTGGCAAAAAAAACACAGTAACAGGATAAATTTATCAACATTATCCAATTAAATTTTTCTTGTTTCACAAAATGTTACCATATAGTATAAAAATCGACAGAATTCAATGGGTCAACCATATTTATTTGATTCTGGAAGATAATGATAAATTTCTGTACAAAGATATCCCAATTACTGAAATTACTGATTTTATCCATTTCCATTTCATATTTTCTGGTGTTATCAGGGTGTTATCCAGTCCTGCGAGAAGAATGTATAACGCCGCAGCAGGCACTTGGCCGAGTTAAATATCTCTACCCGAAATTCCAGGATGATATGGGTTTTGAATTGCTCGCACAGGCGGTGAACCGAAATCTTGAATATTTAAACAGGCTGGATCCGGAATATCTTTTTAATTACGGAACGGATGAGATCACCTGCAAACAGGTAAAGGAAAGCTATGAGCTGTTTCTTCAAATAATTTCAAAAAATCCGGATCCTGAAGAGTTATCAAAAAAGATTCGCAAGTTTTTCAATATATACCGAGCAGCAGGTAGAATCGGAAATAATAAAACACTATTTACAGGCTATTTTGAGCCGACATTTGAAGGAAGCCTTTCCCCTGACGGGGAATACAGGTACCCTTTATATAAAAAACCCGATGATCTTATCAGGATAGACCTTTCCTCCTTTGACAGCAAATATAAAGGTCAGAGTATTATCGCGAGAATTGATGGAAACGAGGTAGTACCCTATTATACCAGGAAGCAGATTGAAAAGGATAAAGTTCTCAGGGGAAGGGGGCTTGAAATCGCCTGGTTAAAAGATCCTGTTGATGTCGCATTTCTCCAGATCCAGGGGTCGGGAAGGATAAGATTAAGGAATGAGGAAATGATGTCAGTCGGGTATCATGCTTCTAATGGAATGAGATATAAAAGTATCGGCCGGTATATGATCAACAGGGGATTCCTGAAAAGCGAAGATGTATCCATGCAGGGGATCAGAGAATATCTTTCGATCCATCCGGAGATAATCGATGAGGTCTTGAATTATAACCCTTCCTATGTCTTTTTCCGACGGAGGGAAAAAGGTCCTCACGGAAATATAAATGTCATCCTGACTCCCGGCAGGTCCATTGCTCTAAACTTGGCGCTTTTCCCAAAAGGGTCATTATGTTTCATATCATGTGTCAAACCTGTAGTGGACAGCAAGGGCAAGATAGAAAAATGGACTGATTTTTCCCGGTTTGTATTAAATCAGGATACAGGAGGAGCTATTACCGGTGCGGGCAGGGCGGATATTTACTGGGGAAATGATGATTATGCTGAACTGGCGGCAGGCAATCTGAAACATGAGGGTGAATTATATGTGCTCGCCCCTAAAATCTATTAATTAAGATTATTAGTTTATCGGACAGGGTCCGATAAACTAGATGGAAAAACATGAAAAATCGGCCAGGTTCAGGAAAAAGCGAGAGAGGTTCTGGAGTATCCCGACTCTGTTCTCCTTTAACCTCGCGTTTTCCTTTGTGAGTACCTCAACTGAATCAAAAAAGTTGTCCACGCTTTTCCTTAAACCAGCCATAAGGTTCAAGGCCTCGAAATACCGCCTTTCCTCAATCAGTTTATATACATCGCTTCTTATATTTTGATAGGCATTCCACAAGCCTGTTTCAGAATCATCAATAAATAATAGAGGATCAACTGGCGGAGATTCAGCTTGATTTTTCAAAATATTTGATACCCTTTTAAAAGTAAGCGCAAGTGACTCAAACTCTGAAGATTCGAGAGAAAATCTTTTAAGATGATCGATCCTGGAACGGAGTTGATCTATATTGTCAAAGTCAGCGCTGATTACCGCTTCAATAAGATCTGACTCATATCCCGACCTGAGCATCATATTTTTGTATCTTTCCCTGAAGAAACTAAGGACCTTCTGATATATCTTTTCTCCGTCAAACTCAATTCCCCTTCTCAGGATATCAAGCGATTCAGATATAAGATCTTTAAGAGAGATATAACAGCCTATATTTTCAAGGATTCTGATGATTGCGAGGGCATGCCGTCGAAGAGCAAAGGGATCGGCCGCACCAGACGGTTCCTGCCCGATGGCGAAACATCCTGAAATTGTGTCCATTCGATCAGCTAAGCCCACAATGGCACCAATAATCGAATCCGGCAATTCATCATCCGCCCTGGCCGGCAGATAATGTTCACGAATCGCGGTACAGACCTCTTCCGGATGACCATCCAGGCGGGAATATTCCTCCCCCATTACACCCTGCAGGGTGGGAAATTCAGTTACCATTTCCGTGATAAGGTCACACTTGCATAATCTCGCCGCAAGCCTGACGTGTTCACATCTTTCGGGCGCTATTTTTACCGCAAGATGATGCGCCAAAGCAGTGAAACGATCAATTTTGGCATAGGAACTACCAAGCTTGTCCTGGTATATGACGTTTTTAAGTCCTTCAAGCCTGTCTTGTAAACGAATTTTCCTGTCTTCCTGGAAAAAGAAGGCGGCGTCAGACAACCTTGCCCTGAGAACCTTTTCGTGCCCTTTGCGAACGATTGAGACATCACTGGCCAATGTATTGTTGACGGCAACGAAATTTGGCATCAACCTGCCGTCCTGGTCCCGTACCGCAAAATATTTTTGATGCTTTTTCATAACTGTAATCAGTACGGGATCAGGGAGATCAAGAAATGAGACATCAAAATTTCCACAGACGGCGGAGGGATATTCCACCAGATTGGTAACAGTAGTCAGAAGTTCGGGATCCCTCACCACGATTCCGGAGACCTTGGCTGCTTCATCTGTTACGCATCTTTCAACTTCAGAGGCCCTCTGCTGAATATCAACAATGATAAAATTTTCTTTCATTTTTTTAAAATAATCATCAACTCCGACCACCTCCATAGATTTAGGCGACATGAAGCGGTGCCCCATTGTCCTGTTTCCGCTTTTGACTCCGGCCAGATCAAACGGTAGTACCATATCTCCCAGTAAGGCCAGGATCCAATGAATAGGCCTGACAAAGGGGAACCCGATATCGCCCCATCTCATGGACTTGGGCCAGGGAATTTCGGAAATTATGGCGGGCATAATCGATGAAAGCACGTCCGCTGATGGCTTTCCCAAGATCTTGCGGCGTACATGCAGGTACTCACCTTTCGGTGTTTCTATGCACTGAAGATCTTCAACTGAAATAAGATTCTTTCTGGCGAAACCCAAGGCCGCGTTCGTGGGATTACCGTCCTTGTCATAGGCGGCTCTTTTGGGAGGGCCTGTTATCTCCTGGATCATATCCTCCTGTTTTTCCGGGAGCCCTTCTACAACCAAAACCAGTCTTCTGGGAGTTCCGGATGTCATGATATCTCCGGTTTGAGGTATCCCATTTTCTTTAAGACGGGATTCCGCTATCTGTTTCAGTTCTCTTAAGCCATTTTCGAGATAGTCGGAGGGTATCTCTTCAGTTCCTATTTCTAACAATAGATCTTTTGACATGAAAACACCTTATATCAGGAGGATCTCGGACAAAGTTCGATATCTTCCTGGCAATATTTCTTTAATTTAATTTCAAAAAACCTTCAGAAGAGGATAATCCATCTCTTCCCTCTGGGAAAGGTAGTTTTTAGCGGCCTTTCTCGCCAGTGTCCTTATCCGGTCAATATATTTTGTCCTTTCGCTTACGCTGATGGAACCTCTGGCCTCAAGGATATTGAATGTATGCGAACATTTGAGGCAGTAATCATAGGCAGGAAGAACGATTCCCTGATCACTTAACCTCAATGATTCATTTTCATACATTTCAAATATCTTAAGAAGCATATCTACGTCCGCCTGCTCAAAACTATAGACCGATAGCTCCCATTCCCCTTTTTTGTGGACATCGCCGTACGTGATTATATCGTTCCATTTAAGGTCATACACGCTTTCTTTTTCCTGGAGGTACATGGCTATTCTTTCAAGACCGTAGGTTATCTCCACGGATATGGGATCAAGCCTTATGCTTCCGGCCTGTTGAAAATAGGTAAATTGAGTGATTTCCATTCCATCAAGCCACACTTCCCATCCGAGACCGGAAGCTCCCAGTGTAGGGGATTCCCAGTCATCCTCAACAAACCTGATATCATGATCCATGGGGTCCAGACCGAGATTTTTCAGGCTTTCCAGATATATATCCTGAACATCGATCGGTGAGGGTTTTATTATAACCTGATACTGGTAGTAATGACCAAGACGGTTGGGATTTTCGCCGTACCTTCCGTCCGTCGGGCGTCTTGACGGCTCCACGTAGGCCACGGCCCATGGTTCCGGGCCCAGAACCCTTAATAACGTCGCAGGATTAAATGTCCCGGCGCCCACCTCAAGATCATAGGGCTGCTGAATGAGACATCCCCTGTCAGCCCAGTATCTCTCCAGCCTTAGGATGAGTTCCTGGAATGTCATTGACCCCTCCATAAAAGATATTCAAGGCCTGGCAAGTTATCACTTGGAAAAATTCATGTCAAGAAACATGAAGGGGTCAAAGCTTGATCTGTGGATCAATGAAATCTCTTTTTCTTTGTTTTGCATAGAGCTACCATCTTATCTAAGACGGCGCCTCTCGGTGATATGTCCAGTATCCGGGACAAGCGACCTCGGCCGAGCGCCATTAAGAGCATTTTTTTATTCATATTACCTCCTGCTCTTTGATGAATGCTATTAAAAACGCAGCTGCTATTACCCCAACGGCAACTGCCAGCCAGGCTGGGGTATAGGATGAAGTCTTATCTACGATATAACCAAATAAGGGCGGGCCTAAGACGCCACCAAAGGTCGATATGGTGAATGTCCAGCCTAAACCTGTCGCGGCCGTCTCCTTGCCGGATAGCTCAGTGGCAAAGACGTTTAAAATTCCATTCCATCCGAAAGCACAAGCACCAATTAGAGTAATAATGATATAAAGCAGCAATCCGTGGATATGAGCCAGGCTAATTGATGATATTATGACCAGTGTGCCGCTTATCAGTCCAATGATGGTCATTACTTGTTTCCTTTTCCCATTAAAGGTCTTATCGCTGACGGCACCCCATATAATACGACCCACTGCTCCTCCAATATTAGCTACCATTAAAAACGTTCCTGCAACGATGACGGGCATGGATTTTAATTCCACTAATTCAAGTACCAGGTAACTATTAATACAGGATTGCAGTGCAAGGTAAGCAATGCAAGCTATTCCCAGATAGAGCAGATTTTTATTGGCTATCACCTTACGAAACGCGGCTAACACGGGAGGCTGTATCCTGGATGATTCCTGCGACCATTCGCGATAAATACAGAAACCGGATACAGCAACCAGTACCACGACTATGCCTATAATTGTCACGGCATCCCTCCAACCGAGCCAGATGGAAAGAGCTGGTATGATGATGGCCCCGATAGCCGTGCCGGCGGTTACTGCGGACTGCTTGATGCTTACTGCGGTAGCCCGGCTCTTTTTTGGAAACCATTGAATCAAGGCAATTGCCGTGGTAGGAGCCAGGAAAAGATAACCGATGCCGATTAGAAAGACCACGAGATAACCGGCAGCCAGATTCGGGATCGTCGAGAAGAGAGCAAAAAATATTCCTAACACACCCGGTCCCAGCAACAACAGGCGGCGAACCCCGAACTTGTCTATTAACCAGCCCCCCGGCATGCTGAAAAGGACTGTGGATAAACAGAGCAAAGAAGGGAATAGCCCCAATTGAGTCCGGTTTATACCCAGGTCGGCTATAAGAAAAGGGGCCAGTGGGCCAAATGAGGCATTCGCCATGGAACTTAAAAATTGAATGCAACAAACGGTACCTAAAATGACCCAGCGATAGTTGGTATTAATTGATGCTTGTTTCATGATAATCCATTTCTTATTCAAAAGGAAAAAAACAGCATACCTTGAAATACAGGAAAATGCACTGGTAATTTAAACCTGTTCAAACTCCATTCCGGCTATGATATCGTTTTTAAGCTCAAAAGAAAGCTCGATAAAGTATGCGCTGTAGGTTTCCGCCCTGACCGGCAGGTCTCTATAGTTTTCCGGATATCTCTGGGTGTCTCTCAACATATATGAACTTGGGTTTCTCTCTCAACGCCTTGGCAACCTCACATGCATCCATCAAAAGGGCATCGTGGGAATAAAAAAAAATAATTGAAAAACCATTTGAGAAGCCTGTAATAAGGTGAATTCGACAACAAAAACCTTTAAAACAGGCGTAACCAGTATGGTTAATAGAGAAATAGAGATAACATGAAAATCTACAAAAATTGAAAGGGGATAGCCATGGCAAACTTGAAAGAATTAGAGGCAAAGGTCAGGAGACTGGAGGATAAGATAACGAGATTAGAAGATATCGAGGAGATAAAGAGGCTGCAAAGGATATACGGATATTATCTCTACACCCATCAGACGGACAAGATACTTGACTTGTTCTCCGATAATACTGAGTCCATAGAGGTCGCAGACCGCGGTTTGTTCCTGGGCAAGGAGGGGGTCAGGAAAGTTTTTGGTGAGGTTGTGGTAGGGAGCGAAAAGAGACCGCACAATGCGGGAGACATGCATATTACCATGCAGCTACAGGGTGTCGTTCATTTGGACCCGGGCGGACAAAGGGCGAAGGGAAGATGGCATGGCTGGATAATCGGTGTTAGAACAATTGCTGGAATGCAAAGACAAACCTGGGCGCATGGTATATATGAAAACGAATATATTAAGGAAAACGGAAAATGGAAGTTCAGAAAACTACATTTCAATCTCACTTTTAGAACGCCATATGAGGACGGCTGGCTGAAGACTCCAGTGATTGATGAATCAATAGATTATCCCATAAAACCGGATGCCAAGCCTACGGCTTACCACCCCTACCCATCCGGATACGTTGTTCCATTTCACTGGGAAGGCACGACAATGCGTCAACCATGAAATTTAAGGGCTCAAAATTGACTGCCACGTAAACTGCGGCGGGAATCCAATAGATTCAAACACTTCTGGATGCAGGATCCCTGGCCCAGGCACTAACTAAAGAATGTCCGGATAAGAGTTTAGCGAGTATATATGTTTATTAACTGCCAAATGCCCGGAGTCGCACCAGGGCGGGTAGGTCCAGCATGATGGTAAAGTGACTTTTTACGGGACCATCAAAATTAGAACAGAGAATTTTGGTTGCCTGGATAATCTGAATGGGGTATATATATAAATATCGGGACGTGGCGCAGTCTGGTAGCGCACATGCTTCGGGAGCATGGGGCCGCTGGTTCAAATCCAGTCGTCCCGACCATTTTACGTTTTGATTTTCTTAATGATTAAGGGGAGCCAGGAGGTCATCCTGTTTCCCCTTCGCTTATCCGGGGTGAAAATGGGGCAGGTTTTTCATATTTTATTATTCCTGGTGTAAAAACCCTATATATAGAAATCTGATTAAATCAGACAGCAATGATAAATTATACCATTAAAGGACGACAGAAACGTTATATCAAAAATGTCTTTAAACAGTATCTCAGCCCGGCGGTCATTGAACGGCTTGTTGAAAATCCGGATAAGCTGGCCCTGGGCGGTGAAATGAGGGAACTGAGCATATTCTTTTCCGACATTCAGGGGTTTACCGGGATATCCGAGCAACTGAGTCCCCCGGAACTGACCGCCCTGCTCAACGACTATCTCAGTGCCATGACGGACATCATACTCGCTGAAGGCGGCACCATCGATAAATACGAGGGCGATGCCATTATCGCCTTCTGGAACGCTCCCCTTGATGTTCCCGACCACGCAAAACGGGCCGTCAGGTCCGCGCTTCTATGCGGCCGGAAACTGTCTGAACTAAGGCCGGGATTCAGGAAGCGAATCGGCACTGACATCTATGCCCGTATCGGCATCAATACTGGCCAGGTCGTTGTGGGAAACATGGGCTCAAATCAGCGCTTTGACTACACATTTCTCGGCGATGCCGGGAATCTGGCTTCCCGGCTGGAAGGGGTCAACAAACAGTTCAGCACCTACCTGATGGTGTCTGAATATACCATGGCA
>JAFGDF010000124.1 GCA_016932235.1 Deltaproteobacteria bacterium
ACAAGCCCCTCCGGCATGGCGTACACCACTATCAAAAGTATCGCCGCTGTAATGAATGGAACATATTGCTTCAGTTCTCTAAAGTATTCAGGGATCATAAACAGAAGCACCGTTCCTAGAATAGGCCCTTCAAACCTTCCTTTTCCGCCTATCAGTACATACATCACGATCCAGAGGGTGGCCATCAGGTTAAAGCTGGTATATGACAGGACGGTCATATAATGCGCATAGGTAGCGCCTGCCAGGCCGGCAAAAAAACATCCCACGGCCACCGCGAACACCCTGTAAAAGACCTCATTTATTCCAACACTGCCGGCCACCATGTATGATTGTGCAATGGCTTTTAACGTGTCTCCGATTCTGCTGAACTCGAATCTGTAGAGGGCGAGGAGGCTGACTACGGTTAACCCTAAGCAGAGATAATAGAAGCGGGGCCTTGATAAAGGGAAAATGGCTGGAATAGCAGATAGACCTGTGCGTCCGCCTGTTAAGAAATCGGGAGCGATGATTGCGTAAATTAAGGCCATGCCGAGAAAGAGGCTGCACAAGGCATAGTACAATGTCCTCAGTCGGGCCAGTGGAAAAGCCGTGAGGGCGCCAATACCCGCGGCAAATATCGCGCCCAGCGGAATACTAATCCAGGGCGGCCAGCCCAGCAATTTAGACGTCATCCCTGCAAAATAAGCCCCGACACCCATGAACGCTGCATGCGCCAGGGGGAACTGCCCTGAGATAGATATGGTGCGAAAACTGGAGGCAACGATAATATACAGGAGGGTCATAATAAAAAGATGTAACCAGTAGATGGTTTTTATTAAAACAGGTATCAGGCACATGATCACAATGATAGAGCCATAGATAATAGCAGGCCTGATCCATTTTCTCTCAAATTTTACAGGTCCAGAACAGTTGTTACCGCTCACAGATTAATTTCCCCTTGAAAATTGTTCTATTTCACCTCATGCCCAAAAAATCCCTGGGGTCGGAACAGCAGGATAATCACCACTACGGACACATAGATTGCCTGAGGATAGTCACCACTGAGAAATACGGGCAATGATGCGTACATGCAACCCAGGATCGCCCCCACGATAACGATGCCTCCAATGCTTCCCGCTCCGGCCATGATCACCAGCATGAGTACTATCGCCAGCATGTCGTCACCCATAAAGGGGTTAAGATTTGTGTAAGCGCCCATCAGGCTGCCTGCAACAGCCGCGGTCCCGCATCCTATGGCGCAGGCGATGGCTGAGACGCGGTTCACATTAATACCCTGTAACAGCGCAGCCTCACGGTTTTGCGTAATGGCCATCATCTGCTGCCCTATCCTTGTTCTATTAACGAAAATAAGGGCCGACGCGGTGAGAACACAGCCAATAGCGCTGGTCAGGATCCTCTCATAGCTGACTGAAATAAACCCTGCCCTTAAAACCCCTGTAATAAAGCTGGGCACCGCCATTACCTGTGTGCCCAGCATAATATTCACTATATTTTGCAGGATTACGGTGATTCCGACACATACTACTACAGATGAATCAAAGTCCCCTACAAACGGGCGAAAGCAGAACTTTTCGAGAAAAACGCCAAACAATGCGAATATGGCAACCGATATTAACATGGCTAACCATGGACTCATACCGATCCCCGATGCAAAGGCATAGGTGACATATCCGCCGAGCATATATATAACACCGTGGGCCAGGTTGACGATCCCCATCATGTTGAAAATGAAGGCAAGACCCAAAGCCACCAGAATGAACATGGATGACAATATAATGATATTGACGATTGTTCCCAGGAATAGTTCCACTTTAAATACCTTTTTAATTAAGTAGATAAGACCGGGCCGGGTCTGTTCACAACCCGTCCCGGTCGTTCCATATTTCAGGAATCAGGCCTTGTTACCTTTAAGCCTTATGGCAGCGGGCCGGAATCATACCATCCACCGTTTGTTACCGTCGCATTGTCCAGAATCTGGTGCGGATGGGCGTGACCTAAACCATGACCTTTAAGCCCCCCGTAGGTTTGCGTTCCGGAAATATACGCGGGGCCGAACAGGCTGTTGACCGTCTGACCATCCATGGACTCCCATGTGGCCTTGACCACATTCGTGTCGATGCTCTGTGCTTTCTTGAGAACCTCGACTAAAACAGAAATCGGATTGGCGGTCTCGAAATAGAGCGGAACATCTTTACCGTACTTGGCCTGGCTCCTGCGCGTAATTTCGTTAAGGTCGGCAGGGTTATCATCGGCAAGCGGGGTAAATGCCTGGGTAACAACCTTACGTGCGTTATCTTTGCCGACAATCTTCATAACGTCCACTCCCGGCGCGTTGCTCCACGCGAATACCCACCTGTCATCTCCTAACTCACGGAGACTCTTGACCATGTTACCGACATGGAAGCTGATGCAGTTCATCCAGAATACCGCGTCTGCCTCCTTATTGGCCTTGATCTTCGCCGCATAACTGCTCCATTCCGTGGCATCATCCGCGAATTTCACCCATTCTCCCACGATGCTAAATCCATTTTCGGTGAGATGTTTCCTCATGTGTGCCTCAAGATATGGATTGATGCCCCCCACCGGTGAGACCATACAGACTTTTTTAACCTGAGGAAATTTCTCCTTCAGAAAATAGATCCCGGACAGCGTCCGCGCCGGGCTGCCTCCCAGACCGGCGAAAGTATAAGGCTGTGCCGGACCGATTTCTTCAGGCATCATGTTATTGTAACCCAGGACATCTATGATTTGATCCCTGTTGGTTATTGGCGCGGTTCCCCTGGAGAAAAACGCGGCCGGTCCGACGGCGTATTTAATTCCCTTGCTGGCAATGCTGGTGGCCGCGGCGGTCGCTCCGTCAAGAGTGCTTTTACAGTCTTCTATCACAATCTCGAGGTTGTATTTATCACCCTTAATGTCAATACCCCCTCTTTCATTGATCATCTCAGCCATCAGGTTAAGTTCGTTTCCCATCTAGATATCCATGCTTGAGAACCAACCGGTCAGGCAGATAAGCCCTCCTATCTTAAGACTTTTTGCCTTGTCTGCCGCATTTATGGCGCCCGGCGCTATCAGCATCACAACACATAACAATGTCACAATAATTGAAGCTACCCCTGTTCTTTTCATATAACCTCTCCTTTCGTCTCTTAAAATATGTTGTTTAATCCTGGCGCAAGCATTAAAAATACGCACCTTCTCTTCGCCACCTTATACGGAATATTGCCTAAATAGATCCACCAGAATACCAGATTGATTCTAATACAAAAGGCTGACATTTAAGATTGAAAGATTGATCATTAATACCATCAATTTTATCTCAAAGTAAACTTTTCTTTCTCTTTTTTACCTATAGATACAGGAAGCCACAGTGTCATCAATAGTTAACAGAATAAATCCATTTCATGAAATTATAACTCTATTAAATTAATATTACCAACCTCTTATTCCTGGGATTTATCTGTTTTTGACTAACATAATGAGATATCCCGAATTTTCTATAGGAAAACAAAAATGTCAAGAGAAAAGCATTAAAACTCTTAATCAAACAGGTTGACTTCCATATTCTTCTGCCTGATAATTTATGAACGGCGTACCACCGGACTTTATCCGTCCGCCTGCCAGAGATTGAGCGGCCTTCGTTTCTGAAAAAGAGGGTCCAGGACCCAAGCGAGAGAACAAATGCAGATTGAGATCAGATTATTTGGAAATCTAAAGACCCTGGTCCCTGATGACAATCCCTCTGTATTTTTCAGGACTATAGCAAAACCGGCAACCGCGGGACAAATCGTCAGAGAACTGGGGATATCTGATGATATTTCTTTGATACTGACCGTTAACGGCAGACATACGACCGACGACCATTATGTCCAGGAGGGTGATGTTATAAACATCTTTCCTCCACTTTACGGAGGCTGACTTTCAACGCGAAATCAGGAACTCTTATAACCATGGTTGAAGATAAAATCGAAACCGCCCTGGCCTGGATGGCTGATAATCGTAATGTGGCACTCGCGACAGTGATATCCATCCGCGGTTCATCCCCCTGGCCGGTAGGAAGCCAATTAGTTGTGGATGACCGGGGGGCATTTGAAGGTTCGGTATCGGGAGGTTGTATCGAAACGACCATAATTACCGAAGCGCAATTTAGTATCTCGGAAAACAGGCCCCAGCGTTTATCTCTGGGTATTGAGATCGGCGATGATCTTGATTGGGACACTGTTCTTGCCTGCGGAGGCGGTGTTGAAATATTCGTGGAAAACATAACACCCTACCGCGGTATCCTTGAAAGATTGATGATTCTCCGTAGAGACCGGAAAAAAGCATGCCTCATAACACATCTCGAATCCGGCACGAAACAGCTTTTGGTACCTGATAAACCGGGACCGTCTGCTGCCCTGCCCTCTGAATTAATCACCACGGTTGATCGGGTTTTCGCCAACGGTAACAGCACCCTGGTTTCCGTGGATAATCAGCCGTATTTCCTCCAGGTGTTCACGCCGCCGCCCCAGCTTATCATTATCGGCGCTGTCCACATTGCCCAAACCTTGACCATCATGGCCCGTCTGGTTGATTACCAGGTGACAATCATCGATCCGCGAACAGCTTTCGCTACAGTCGATCGGTTTCCCGGCACTGAACTGATCCGGAAATGGCCTGAAAATGCACTTGAACATATACCTCTGCATGAAGACACCGCCATGGTGGTACTCAGTCATTCACCTAAGCTGGACGACCCGGCTCTGATCCGCGCCCTGGAATCCGATGTTTTCTATATTGGAGCTTTGGGAAGTCAAAAGACTCATGGTGATCGGCTCAGCCGTCTTAAAGCACATGGTTTTTCTGAAGAGCAGCTTCAGCGCATCCACAGCCCTGTTGGTCTGAAAATCGGAGGCAGGACTCCGGCTGAAATAGCCATATCAATCATGGCCGAAATCACACAGGTAAGAAACATGTCCTGAAAAATATTTTAAAAGGAGATCAATATGGAGATTAGGGACATTATTTATTTCGATGAACCAGGTCCGGCAAATTCCGAAAAACTTTTAGAACTTGCAATAAGGAGGACTGACGAACTTGGAATAAAGCGTGTAGTGATTGCATCACAGGCAGGGGTTACGGCAAAGAAATTTTTAGAATTGACAAAAGATAACAGACGGCACGATATCCTGGCGGTGACAAACAGGAAGGGAGGTAAACTTTTAGTAACCACACTTTACAATAAATATGAAGGATCAAAAAAAATTAGAGAGGATTATGAAGAAAAAGGGATAACACATTTTCAGGCGTCAATTAATAATGATACACGGGAGGAACTTGAAAAAGAGGGTGTTAAGGTCCTTTATCTATCTGATGTCCTCAATATAGGCGATCCATGGGGGCTGGATGGTAAGAATCTGAGCAGGACAGACGAAGAGTGGAAACAAAGAAGGGCCAAACTTAAACCTTTCATCCCCGGGCATTTGCGTCCTCTGGATATCGAAGCCGGAACCGATCTATCACTTTTGAACATCATAAGCATGGGGTTTCGCGTAGCTGTCGGGGTCACCGCATCTTCAGTCAGATATGGTCTCATCCCCAAGGGGGAAATAATTCTTTCCGTTGCAGGGACAGGTTTTGCCGGAGGAGGGGTGGATACCGCCATAATAGTTGAGGCCCATGCAAATGCAAAGGCCTGCTGGATTAAGGAAATAATAGGATTTCCCAAATTGAAGTAATTTGAAAATAAGTCTCTTGATCTTATGAAAAATAAAGTATATAATAATTATTATCAGTTGATACTTACTTTCATTTAGTATAAAATGAGTTCATTAAATGCTTGACCCAAAAAAAAGACTGGATTCAATCCTGAAAAAATTAAGAGAGAACAATCACAAGCTGACGCCCCAGCGTATGGCTATTGCGAAGATTCTGACTTACAGTGACAATCATCCCAATGCTGAGGAAATCTACAAGGAATTGAAGGGCATGTTTCCAACCATAAGCCTGGCGACGGTTTATCGAACCATCCTGCTGTTCAAGTCTCTGGGAGAGGTTTTGGAGCTGGGGTTTCCGGGTATCAGCAACCGATATGACGGGAACAGACCGGATCCTCATCCACATGTCATCTGTGTCCGATGCAAAAAGATAATAGACCCCGATCTTTCCACACTGAAAGACATGACGGCTGAAGTATCTAATGAAACCGGTTTTAAGATTATAACTCACAGACTGGACTTTTTTGGAATCTGCGAGGGATGTCTGGATGATAATGAAAAAGGAATGAAACAGGTAGGTTCCCGTGAGTGACGAAAAAAACTGACCACATCGGCAGGGGCCCCTATTTCAGACAATCAAAACGCCCTTACCGCAGGTCCAAGGGGACCGGTTCTGTTGCAGGACTATCGGCTGATCTAAAACTTCATCCGGACTACGCGGCAGGTGTCCGCGCGGACCTTGCTGATACGGCAAAATAAATAATAACCCAATTAATAAAGGAGGTATCTATGGCTGAAGAGATAAAAGTAGGCTGCGCAAGACCCACGGGAGGCCCGGTGGGAGAAGCGGCTGAAGAAGAAAAAGATCTAATTGAAACCAAGCCAATAATCAAGGAGGTCAGACCAATGATACAGGTAGGTAAAAAAGCACCGGATTTTGAAGCACCGGCATATCAACAGGGTAAGTTCATATCATTAAAACTTTCGGAATATCTGGGCAAATGGGTACTGCTTTGCTTCTACCCGGGTGATTTCACTTTTGTCTGAGCAACGGAGATTTCAGCAGTTGCTGAAAAATATCCGGATTTTCAGAAGCTTGGTGTTCAGATACTCTCTATGAGTATCGACAGTGTATTTGTTCACAAGATGTGGAATGATAATGAACTTTCCAAGATGGTAAAAGGCGGCGTCCCGTTTCCGATGCTTTCCGATGCCGGCGGTAAAGTTGGCAAAGCCTTTGGAATATTCGATGAGGATGGCGGTGTGGAAACCCGCGGTCGGTTCATTATTGACCCCGACGGTGTGGTGCAGGGTTACGAAGTGCTTACACCGCCCGTCGGCCGTAATATAAATGAAAGCCTCCGGCAGGTGCAGGCCTTCCAGCTTGTCAGAGAAAAGAAAGGCGCGGAAGCTACACCATCAGGATGGAGACCGGGCAAAATGACTTTAAAACCGAATCCGGACCTTGTGGGTAAGGTATGGGAAGTTTGGAAGACCGAAATGGCTTTTGATTAAGCCTTTTTTTTTTAAAGCTGAATAAGGGCCGTTATTATCCAAGTAAAACGGCCCTTATTTATGAATCGATGGACTAAGGTCCAAGAAAAATTACTTTACATTTCAGGCCGGGTAAAAGTTGATAATCCGGATTTGGGAGTTCCAGGCGTACGCCGAATGTACTGCTTGCCGCATCCAGCACCTTATCAACGACTTTGACGGTTGCATCGTAAGAACCATTGACCGGCGCCTCCGGCTTTACAACAGCACGCATTCCCGCCTTTACGGTGCCCAGCATCTCCACAGGCAGTATAACTTCAACCTTGAGGGGATGGATCTGAGCCAGTTTCAAAATAGGCTGGTTCTCAACATACTCAGCAGGATTAAGGAACCTCTCCACCACTACACCATTGATAGGACTCCGGATCTTCATCCGCTCCACCACCTCAATGGCCCCTCTCAACTCAAGACGGGCCAGTTCTTTATTCTCCATGGCCTCAGCTAATTCGTGCTCCGCCAGGATTCTTTCTGTCTCTATCTCGTCCCACTGATTGTTAGGTATGCTATTATGGAGGAATAGATCCTTGTTCCGATCCAGCCTGCGTTTGGCAAATTCCAGAGCCTCTCTTTTCGCTCTAATAACCGCTTCCATTTTTATCCTGGCACGGGCCAGAGCCACAGCAGCCTCCTCAACACCTGACTGGAGCTTTGCCAAGAGTTGATCCTTTGTTACCATATCCCCTCTCTCGACATGTACGCTTTCAATCAATCCCTGCACGGCGCTGCCCACTTGTACCAACCTGAAAGGGGTTATGAGGCCGTCAAACTCCATAGACTCTTCCGCCCGAGTTACATTCAAATTACAGGTGATAAGAATACCTGCTAATCCAACAACCAGAAAAAAATTCCTCATGACCATATCCTTTTCTATTCCTGACGACCTGAAAATGCCAGTGATTGACTGAGCTGTTCATCCATCTTCAGCAAATCATGCCGTATGCCTGCATGCTGTTTCTCGGCGAAGCGCTGAGCCCTGCGGAGAATCGGTTGAGCAAACCATCGAGCCGTAATACCCCTGGGTTTGCCCAGTATATTTTTTAAGATCCATCGAACTGTCCTCCCGATATAGGTCATTAAAAGTTCATCCTCAAGGGATAGGATCGCCTCACAACTTCCAGGATCACCCTGTCTGCCACAGCGCCCGAAGAGTTGTCTGTCAATACGCCCAGCTTCATGGCGCTCCGTTGCTATGACATGCAATCCACCTAATTCCGCGACGCCCTTTCCTAGGCTAATGTCTGTCCCTCGACCCGCCATATTTGTAGCCACAGTAATGTTACCTCGCTGCCCCGCGTCGGCAATGATTTCCGCCTCTTCCTGATCCTGCCGGGCGTTAAGAACTCTATGAGGCAAACCTGCCTGCGTCATCAACCTGCTCAGATGCTCCGAATCATCTACGGATCGTGTTCCCACCAATACAGGCCTGCCACTTCCATGAATATCTGAAACACTATGCATCACAGCATTCCATTTTTTTTCAGCGGCCGGGTAGATACAATCCTGGAGGATCCTTCGTTGAAGTGGCCGGTTCGTGGGGATACTTACAACCCGCACCCGGTATATTGACCACAATTCCCCGGCCACCTCACGGGCGGTTCCTGTCATGCCGGAAAGCCTGAGGTATCGGCGGAAAAAGCGCTGGTAACTGATGCGTGCCTTAGTCTCCCTTTGTCTTGTTATTTCACACCCTTCCTTGACTTCCAGCAGTTGATGCAATCCTCTTTCCCATGACCTATCAGGCATTAGACGACCCGTGTATTCATCAATGATCTGTATCTTCCCTTCCTTTATAAGATAATGCTTATCCCGACTAAATAGATGCAGGGCCACGAGCGCTTGTCTCAGGAGTTCTTCCTTCTGCTCTTCATTTGCGTGAAATACTGATTCAGCCCAGCTAAATTCTCTGATACGAGCCTTACCGTGGGATGTAATCTCAACCCTTCTCTCTCCGTTTAAAACCCTGTAATCCTGAGGATTAACTAGCTCTTTTGCACACTCAATCGCAAATCGGTAAACCTTATCATCATAAAGGCCGGACTCTTCCGATGAAATAATAAGAGGGGTCCTCGCCTCGTCAATGAGAACGCTGTCTGCCTCGTCCACGATTGCAAAGTGTAAACCCCGCAGGAGAAGACGATTCACCCTTGAAGATTCACTGGAAAGGCGCTCTACCTGAAAACGTAATGGGCTCGGTCTATCCCACATAACAATCCTGTCCCGGAGATAATCGAACGCCAATTCTTTATTGCAGCAGTAAGTGACATCACAGCGGTATGCTTCTCGCCTGGCATCTGGTTCTTTCCCATGCACGATTGTCCCTACTTTTAGGCCCAGGGCCTCATAAATAGGCCTCATCCATTCTGCATCACGCTGCGCGAGATAATCATTGACGGTTATAATGTGTACCGGTATTCCTGCGAGGGCAAGAGTACAGGCGGGCAGAGTGGCCGTTAGTGTCTTTCCTTCACCTGTCTCCATCTCCGCAACCATCCCCCTGAGAAGCGCCCATCCACCCATCAATTGAACATCGAAATGCCCCATCCCAACGGTGCGCCTGGCAATTTCCTTAATCAATGTAAAGGATCGCGCTACCAGGGATTTTTTGAATCCTTCTCTGTATAATCTCGGCCTGAGCTCTTTGCTTTTTTCCAGGATATCGGCATCGGTCAAGTCCATAATTGATGTGCTACAGGAATGGACTTCCTTGACGATTTTCCTGAAATCCTCCGCTCTTGGTCTGAATCGGGATGCAACGATACTTCCCAGGGCGTCCGAAAGGCGTTCTCGTTTTTTTAATTGGAACTCTTCTCTCTCCGGATAGAGCCGCCCCACAACACCTTTCTTTAAAATGAAACTAGACATTGAACCTGCTCAGGAAAAGACTTCGCAGCCCTCTGTACCAGCGTTGAATCAGGGGTTCCTTCCCGTGATCGAAACGCACATAGATCCTTCCACCGACATTAAATAATCCTTTAGAGGAGCGTAAAGCTATGTCAAAGAGAAAAAGCTTTTGAAAAGCTTTTAAACCCCTTGCGTCAGCAGGATCAATAGCAATATTACCGCCCCCTTCCTGACCCAGGGCCCGGCCGGGAAGCTGGTCCGTTGCCCCTGGAACCTCCCTTATGATAACAGCGGGCAAAATCTCATTGATCCTCTCCGGTAATCGTGCCTTAACGCCTACAGTGTTGTTCCGCACAAAACCGACATATTGCTGTGGTACAACCACTCTGGCCACCATGGCGGAATAATCCAGTACATAGCCCAACAATTCCCCCCTTTTAACGAATCGCCCGGGAAGATCCTGGGCTTGGGGCAACAGAAATGTGCCCTTCGCAGGGCTCCTCACGAGCAGTTTATTCGCCCGATCCCTGATATCCTCCAGCTCTGCTTTTATTTGCTTAATTTCTTCTTCTGTTATCTCCGCCTTCACACGATCTGAAAATAATTGTGAATCATAAAGGGCCTTCATTTCATTAATTCTGGATCTCAGAACTCGCATCATTGCGGGCAACAATGGATCCATGCAGGTAATAAGAGAGTCTCCCTCATCCACCACACTGCCAGGTGCTGCGTTAACCTTCATCACAAAACCATCTGTCCCAGCCCTAAGAAAAGAATGCTCAGGGATCCATATTACACCCTCCGCCCGAGTGCTCAATGGAACTGGGAGAATAGTGACCAGAACGACAATACCGGTAATCACCAGGCCGGTCACTATCAAAGCCTTCGCTCGTCCCTTGTTCAGCCTCGGAGAAGAGATTAGGAAACCTATCATCTTGGCTACAGGAAAAACAAACATGCTGATAAAAGCCCATAATGCAAATAAAATACCCATAAAAAAGAATCTGCTGGCCACAAAAAGAACTATCCCGATATAAATAGTAATACGATAAAGAAACGCAGCAATTGTATAGAAAACAAACCACAGGCGCTCCCCACCGGTGGAGAGTGGAGGTTCCATATCCTTGACACCAAGTATGTACCGCTGCATCAGATACGTCACATAGCGAATCCCTCGCGATCCCAGATTGGGAATTTCAATCAGATCGGCAAGGATGTAATAGGCGTCATAGCGAAGAAGAGGGTTCCCATTAAAAAGCAAAGAAGAGACACCTGCGATAAAAATGACATTGTAGGCCAACCCGCGAACAGGACCTGGCTCCAGGTTTGCCCAGATCATAATAGCTAGGGCGGCACAGAAGACTTCTACAGCCATCCCTGCCGCACCCACCAGGACTCGATCGCTTTTCTTCTGTAATGATGATGCGGATGATGCGTCCACATAGGGAATTGGGGTGAAGACGAGCAGCATTATTCCCATTTCGTGAACCTCTCCCCCCTTCCGCTTAACGGCAAAGGCATGCCCGAACTCATGAAGCGCCTTTAATATGGGAAAAGTGATCCAAAGAATGACGAGATTTCTCGGTGTCAGAATACGGTCAGTGATATTTTCCGTTAATTCCGGCCAATGCACGCCAGCCATGAAGATACCTATTCCTACTACTATAATCCAGACGAGAAATCCGAGCCAACTGAAAAAGGGGCGTGCCAGCCATAGAAAACGATCAAGGAATCGTTCCGGATCAAAAATGGGAAAACGCACGAAAAGCGGGCTCCGTAAAACCTGTTTAAGTCTGGCATTGCGCTGTTTTTGATGCCGGTTCAACAACTCCGACGTATCCGGCATTACGTCCATCTGCATGGCATCTATAGCATGTAACTGGCTGAGAATCAGGATGACATCATTCTGAGTCGGAGCGTCATCCCCCAAACGGGACCGCACAGCTTCCCATATCTTCTGAACCGTCAGTTTTCCGTTCATCAGACCGATGATCTGGTAAGCGGCAGGTGTAAATCGCTGAAATCTTCCAGACGAATGGTCCTGCATTACATACCAGACCTCTTTTCGATATTGATGTCGGTGTATTTCTACATGGGCTCGGAGCCGCGGTTTCAAGTGCGCTACCCGGTACCATGAAGGGCTGTATAGTGATGAACTCATTTCTGCGCCCTTAAAATATTTTGGAACATCTCCAATTTAGTACGAAAATAAGTTTTAATATATATCTGCATGAAATTCAGCGTTATGTCTAAAGATCACGGCATGGGGGCCTCTTTTTACGGTCTCCATCTCCAGATTTGCAGACGGAGCCAGTCTATCATTTCATGGGTCCACATCCAGATCAGCTTCCGTCTATCAATACGGATTTTTCCTATTCCCTCCATACCTGGCCTTAGTCTTGGAGATACATTAAGCAGTTGTCCTTCAACACGAAAGTAATTACGCCCCTCTCTGGCTGTTGAAACAGGCGTGATACTTGAAATCACAAAGGCCGACACTTCATTGGGCATTGAGGATAAAAGGAGTTCGCTCTCTTGGCCCACGGCAATCTCCGTAATATCACGTTCATCCACTTCCGCAATTACCCGATACTGTTCAAGCGGAGCGACTTCAAACAGCACTTGCCCCCGTTCTACCGGGGCGCCCAGTGACTGACTTAGATCTCCGCTCATGACCACGCCATCGAATGGCGCCAGGATCTTTGTTCGGGCAAGTTGCTCCTCCAAAAGTGCGATCTGGGCATCTGCCTGATCAATCTTGGCTTTGATAATTCGATATTGGGCGCGATCGTACTTGGCCATGGCCTCCTGGTATTGCTTTATCAACTGCTCTTTTTCCTTCAACCATCCAAGGCGTTCCAGCAGTAGTTCCCTGTCCTCCAGCAAACAAATTACGTCACCCTTTTGGACGACATCACCGGGACGTATAGGCGCTTCCTTGACATAACTATCGAAAGGGGCTGCGACGACTCGTTGAACCGCACCCTCAATGTGGGTTTTTGCAGTGACCTTGTAATCAACTTTTGCAACTGAGAAAAAAAATACAACCGCCAAAAAGGCCAGGAAAACCAACTTTCGAATAAGATGACCGGGGCCCAGAAGCCTCTTTAATTGTGTTGCCGAAGAGTCTGCGATCTTTAAAATGAGCCACCGCTCCTCCGACCGCATGACCTTAAGAATAGGCCCGGATAACGCGGCTGCACTTTCGCAGGCCTCTACGCTAAATTTAGAGAAGAGATTATCTGCCGGCCTCTCAAAAGTAAGAGCGCCAAATAGTTCTCCATTATGTTCCAGTGGTATGGTAAGGATGACACCTGCGCCATGTTGCCTTGCTAACTCCTCATGCGCTCTTGTCACAAGAGGAATGCTGTCCGTTTGCGGAGGGTAAAGGATAACCGCGTTTTGATCCACCGCTTCGTCCATGGCGGCGCCAATAGCTCTTATCAGGTTGGTTTGCTTTCCGAATTCGGCACTGTGGGACAGGAGGGCCACCCTGACATCGCCTCCCTTGAGGAACCCCAGGCTCACCCTGTCGCATTTAAAAAGTGTGGAGAGCTTCGTAACAAAACCCATGCCCGTTTCCTGGAAACCCTCATGCTCTAAAAGGCTCGTGAGGGAATCAAGGATCTGTTGAAAGCGTGCGATGATATCTTCCGACTTGAGTGCGTCGGTTCTCCTAATCATGACTTCAAGCCATGCCGCTCCCCAGTGAATCTGTCTGAGAATGGCCTGGACCTCATGTTTGGGATGCCGTGACACCTCAAGAACAACAACGCCATGTATGTTTCCGGCAACCTCTATGGGGTAGGAAACATGATAGGTATCAGGTTCGGCGTTGGGAAATTGGGAATTGCTTGCGCCATCCAGGAGTAATCCGCGGCGTTCCTTAAGGGCTCGCTCTACGGCCCCTGTGAGGTGAGTCATATTAAGCTTGGCGTCCGGCCAGAATGCAATTGGGGTAAAAGGGCCCTCATTAGGTGGCCCCAAAAGAACCATGGCGCACCGCACCCCTTTCAAATAGCGGCATTGAAGAAAGAGCCAGCTCCGACAGAAGTTCTTCTGCGTTGAGGCTTCCGCAAACTGCCGCCAGAAAACGCGGTCCGGATCCGGGTCGCCACCCTCCGATGTTCCATCTAACGCACGGAGGATACGTTTATCCTCCTCACGGTCTGTGGGAATCCTATTCATATTACTTTCACGTCAATCCCAATTTTTCAGGTCCCTGCTCCCTCTCCCATGTAATCCGCTGTTGATAGCTTCCAATGGAAACTTGTCATTTCCTTCTTTGAGACTTCTATGTCCGGCAGGGTTCCATACCACTTTTCATAATCCGTTATTACTTTCTTTGCTGTCCTTCAACCTCTATAGCGCCGTAACGTTTCTCATAATCCTTGATAACATTATTCAGGAGGGTCGCAAAGCGCTTTGCCGCGAAAGGACTCATGGCAATCCGATCCGAAAGTTGAACCTTCAATTCCTGCTTGCCGGCATCCCATGCCTGGTTCATCCCGAACAGCATAACAAACTCCTCACGAGCTCCGGAGACATTAAATACGTTTGAATACGCGCTTCGCATATTGCTGCTGTCCCACAGTATCTTCGGCTGGCCATCCGCCGGCTGTGCAGGTGAGCTTGCCGTCCCCTTTTCTTCTCTATTTTCCGTTTCCTTTGCCATTTGATCATCCTCCCTTTGATTTCTCGTTTTTCAGTACTTTTATTGCGATTAACCTTCCCTCTATAATAAAAAGTCTTGCATTTACTATGTTTTCATATGTATTTAAATATCATTATTTTCAAGCAATTACAAGTAGATAATGACTTTTATCATTCAATATATCATACGTTGAACTTTACAAAATTTGGACACACATTCTTTAACACGAAAATAAGTTTTAATATATATCTGCATGAAATTCAGCGTTATGTCTAAAGATCGCGGTATGGGGAGCCCTTTTACGAGCGAACT
>JAFGDF010000125.1 GCA_016932235.1 Deltaproteobacteria bacterium
CGCAACGGGACAATTTTTCTCCTGTCTTGGAACCTGTCACCGGTAAAAACATCCGATATCAGGGCAACATCAACGTCGCTTTCCTCATGTTCTGCCCCCTTCGCCCATGATCCAAACAGCATTGCCCGCTGGATTGGTAAGGTATTTACTACGTATAGAAGATGATGTCATGGCCTTACTATTTTTCAATAAACCCTCTCATCTGTTCGTTAAACAATTCATAAATATCCTTGCGATGGCCAATATAATGAATTTGAACTACTTTTTCCTTCTCCAATATTTTATAAATGATTCGATAACGTTTCGCGCGAAAAGAGACATAGCCGGCAAGTTCTTTTTCAAGAAATTTACCTGTATAAGGGTCTTCCTTAATCTCTTCTATCTTTGATTTGATAATTGGCCTCAATCGAGGATGAAGCTTTTTAACCTGATTACGGGATGTTTCAGAATATAACAGCCTGAATTTCCCTTCCATTACTCTACCCATGTATCTTTATGGGTATAGACTTTATTGGCCTTAAAATCATTCCTTGACGCATCCAGCACCTTGATTATCCCCGGATCGGAAAGGATCTCGATCGTCTCCAATAATCCTATGTATCTATCCGGGGTCATCATGACGCCAACGGCCATGCCGTTTTTTGTCACCGTAACCGTGGAATCCTCATTCGCCATGTCTTTAATGATATCAAGGAGGTTCTTCTTCATCGTCGTGATCGGAATAATCCTCTGTAAATCATCCATTATGAATCTCCCATAAAATTATTATAGCCATAATAATTTCATTTGATCGCGCGGTCAAGAAGAAAAGGGGGGAAAGATTTCGTCCATCTGGTCCCGGTGAAATCCCTGTCCGCGACATGGAACCCTGAGGGCTGTTTCATCCCGGTTAAATGTGGAAGACTTAATGGGGCAGGCGGGGTAAATCTGTTTCGTTGGGAGCCTTAGTCTATGTTCAAGGTTCAAGGTTCTATGTTCAACGTAGAACTTTGAACTTAGAACTTTTTATTTTCTGGCGCTTAACGGCCCTCCAGTAAATCCCTCCCAGCCTCCCTTTGTGAAAGGGAGGAGAAACATGAATCCCTCCCGGCCTCCCTTTGTGAAAGGGAGGAGAAACATGTGAATCTGCCCAGATCAAGGAGATCCTTGTCACCAGTAACAAGAAAATCCGCTGAAATATGTTGAACAAGCCCAAGCAAGTGTGTGTCGTTCGGATCTCTGCAAACGGATGGATCCATCTCATCTATCTTTGAAACCAGGCAGTCGCTAGATGATGCGGTTTTATACTAAATGGGAACAATCCTTTTGCTGTGAGGTGATATGCTGCGCACACAGCTCCGCTCCTTGCATTACGTATTCGCATCAGAGAGTTTAATATTGTAAACGTAATGCTGAGAAAGTGTTAAAGTTAACCATATAAATTCCTATATCTCAGTAAAAAAGTCAATATCTATCAAAAGTGGGACGTTGTGTTTCGTGGGTTTCGTCGGTCTCGTCTGTTTCGTTGGGAGCGTTATTCTGTGTTCGAGGTTCAACGTTGAACGTAGAACTTTGAGCTTTTATTTTCTGTCGCTTAATGGCCCTCCAGTAAATCCCTCCCGGCCTCCCTTTGTGAAAGGGAGGAGAAACATATATCCCTCCCGGGAGGCTGGCTGACAACGCCCATCTGCTGCGTTACGCTCATCTCTTGCCCGGTTCAATTCTCGCTGCGCGAGACGGCAAAGCCGATTGAACAGGGTGAATCATTGCGACGTATTTCTGTGTACGCCTCATTCCGGGACTTGAACTCTATCCATTCGACGTTTCAGGGACTCGAGGTTTCTGCGGGCATCCGGATAGTCGGGCTGGATACGCAGGGCTGCATTGTAATGTGTTTCGGCCTCTTTCAGCTTTCCCCGCGATTCCAGGGCAACCCCCAGGTTGTTGTGAGCGAGCGCGTGGCCGGGATTCAGGCGGAGTGTCTCTTCATAATGTTCTATGGCCTCATTGATCTTTCTTTTCCGGTGCAGGGCAACCCCGAGATTATAGTGGGCATTCGGAAACCGGGGGATGATCCTCACGGCCTCGGAATAATGGGAGATCGCCTCATCCAGCCTCCCCTGCTTCTCCAGGGCGGTGCCGAGATTATTGTGGGCGACCGCGTAGCCGGGCCTTAACCGCAATGCCTCCTTGAGCTGCCTGATTCCTTCATCCGGTCTCCCGTTTTCCGCAAGCGCGCGGCCCAGGTTGGAACGGGGCCGGGCCTTTTCCGGGGACTTCTTCACACAATCAGTCCAGAGGACAATACTATCGGCCCAGACCCTGTTTCTCTCATGGGTCCAGAAGGAGATGATCATCACGATGACTAATAAGATTCCGACCCTCAGCCATCTTTGTCTGAGATATCGAAAGATCAGGGTGACCGCGAGAAGGCTTGCAAGCATGGAAGGAAGATAGGTGCGGTGCTCAAAGATGATCTCAAGGCCGATAACGGATGATTCGATCACAAGGTTTCCCAGAAACCATATAATTGCAAAGGATAACAGGCGATTTTTCTTTGCCTTATACACGGCCGCTCCGGCCAGTATGATGATCATAAACATGGCGAGGACAGTGGTCACGGGGTCTGTGAAAGAATTGGATATATTGAAGTCATGCTCCAGGTTGAGCCGTGAAGGGTGAGGAAACATTAGAAGGCTGATATAGAATATGACCACTCGAAACTCCGTTAATACCCGCTGTGCCATGGTAAAGTCGCGCCACCCGTAACCGGACGATATCCTCTCTATAGGATGGGCGCCCATGAATATAAATACTATAGAGACAAGCAGGAAAAAGATCCCGATAAAAAGAAAGATACGACGCCTCAGCCAGGAGGTATCCAGGCCCTGAAAAAAATAGAATTCATATAACAGGATAAAAAAGGGCAGGGTGGCCGCTATCTCCTTGGAGCCGATTGCCAGTATCCCGGAAAGCGTAACGCCGGTAAACAATACCCCCTTCTTGCCTTTACCCTCCGTCTGGCGCGCCTTGATATACAACAGCAAGGAGAGCAGGTAAAACATGGCTGCCATGCTGTTCATCCTTTGCACGATATAAGCGACAGACTGGGTCTGTATGGGATGAACCAGCCAGATTAAAGATGCGAAAAAGGCGATAAGCGGGGGATTAGTGGATTCGGAGTTTACGGGACTATTATTTTTTCTCAACAGGATATTCAAGGTGGCCTTTATGAAAAAGTATAACAGGATGCCGTTTAATATATGTATGACGACATTAACAATATGGTATCCCATGACATTGAATTGGTGGAAAAAATAATTAAGCGCAAAGCTGATATTCGCAACGGGCCTGGTGGAAATAAGGCTCCCGAAGCCTGCGTTTTTAAGACCTTCCCGGCTGAACATGTTGAGCCGGATATTGGGATTGGTCTCAATATTCGCTTCATCATCAAAAAGGAAAGGGCCTTCAAGGCTGCCGGAATAGATCAGGAAGACAAGGACGGCAAAAAACAGGACCATAAGGCCCTCATATAATAACGGCCTGCGGATCTTTCCGGCCAACCCGGAGGAATCAATTTTTTTCTGCGTATGGCGTTTCATTGGGTGAGGCCTCGTCGAACGGACGCCCTTAAGTTATGATTCAGTTTCGAGTCATGCAGACTTCGGTGGACTTAAGCTTCCAGGTTTCATCTGAAAGCGTGACATATGCGGCATCCGCTTCCTCGTAATAATATATTTTTTCCCCAAATCATATACTTTCTTTCCTCTGTGACTCTGTGATTCTATGAGAGGTAGAGGTTTTTTCAAAGATTATCTTTCGGGTTAAATCCCCCTCGGTCCCCCTTTTCTAAAGGGGGAAGCAATCGTTCACCATCTTCTAAAGGAGGCAGCAATCGGTCCCCCCTTTCTAAAGGGGTCCGCAATCGTTCCCCTCTTTTCTAAAGAGGGGCAGCAATCGGTTCCCCTCTTTTCTAAAGAGGGGTCAGGGGAGATTTTAACGGCCATGACCTGTCTGTTTTCACACATGCGGGCAGAGCATGGCCCTCCA
>JAFGDF010000126.1 GCA_016932235.1 Deltaproteobacteria bacterium
AAAGGGGGACCGCCCGCCGGATTTAAATGAAATTTCTACTGGAATCGAGGCACTATCGCGGGCGATCGGAGTAACTCCGGGATGCCTGCACCCCGCAACCTCTACCCCCGGGCAACTGGTATTAAGGTATACCAATGGAGTTGCGGTCAGGGGACAAAGAAAATCAGCTATCACCCAACGTCTCTTACCTATTGATCGTGTTTCAGTTGAGTGTTGCGAAACCCCCGTGGTGAGTGAAGCCATCCTCAATGCGATTCAGGAGGCGGACCTTATCCTTTTTGCGCCGGGCAGTCTTTACACCAGTATCATGCCGATCCTGCAATTAAGCACTATTGTGCGGGGAATCCGTGAGAATAAAAAGGCCCTGAAAATTCTAGGGGCCAATTTCTGGGTTCAGGAGGGAGAGACCGACATATCGCGGCGCAGATTGAATCGCGGGCTTTATGTATCTGAGCTGGTGGAGGCTTATGATCGTAATGTTGCGGGCGGATCTGATGGTTTATTTGATGTCGTGCTGAGCGCAAACCTGGAACATATCCCGGGTGATGTGATACGCAACTATGCCTTGGAAGGCAAAAGCCCTATCTATCTTGACCGTTATCGTGTGGAAAACCTGGGGATACTGCCTGTGGAGGCTACGGTATATTCTTTAGAAAGGTTGAGGGTCGCAGGAGTCATCCATCATGATCCTCAAAAATTCACCCTGGCAATGAGAGCTCTTCTGGTTGCGCACCAACGGTTAAATTTGAAGAGTGAACGCATGTCACTGCGATCTATTCACCCTCGATCCATAGAGAATAATCGCACAGATTCAATCCTGCTGTGTTCTTACCATGCGGAAGCAGGTGCCCTGCTTTCAGAAAAAAGTTTCAGGCCGAAGAGTCTTTATATCACCATGCGGGATATGGTCTGGGAAAACCCCGACATCCGTATCGAGCACCTGAACTTCTTTCGCGGAGCCAGGATCATCCCCACGGCCATGTGGACCAGGAGCAAGGAATGGGATAGCGTGCTGGGATACTATGACCCCAAGGATGGTATATTGAAAATACACGAGCAGGTGTGCAAGGATCAGGAGCTTCTCCGTGATAACCTGCTCACAGCACTGGGCGAGTCGCTCCTTGGGCGATACCTGGAAAGCAGCCATTGGGTAAATTTGGACGCCGGGCACTGGGGAGGGAGGCGTTATGAGATCCGGCTTCGCCCGATACATGAGCGTGCATGTTTTCTTGATGATGAGGCATTGCGGATATACCTGGGATTGTCCCGCATGATGCAGAGCCCCCATGACCCCGACACCTTTGGAATCACCCTGAATAACGAAGAAGGATTTCTTCCTCCGGGGCTGCTTTTCGGCCTGTTATACGCATGGTATCTTAACAACGCCTATGGTGAGATCATGGAATATGAAATGTCCTTGCTTCGCTTGTCTCCGAATAAACTTATCCCCTGTCAACTTAAGGAACATACACGCAAGCAGTCATTGATAAAATTTTTTCGCAACAAGGTTTTTCTTCATTTGGACTAATGAGACTGTTTAATGTGGTATGGATAACCTGATATAAAATGTGAAAGCATGAACCTCATTCGCTTCGCTCACAGCCGGAATATGGGATTTTTGTATTGGGATTTTAAGTATAACCTGCCCGTGCAATAGGGGAAATAGAAGCGAATCAGATACCGGAGGATAGAAAAGAGTGAAGAGCATACGAGTGATTCTCATCAGCGGTCTTTCCGGGTCCGGCAAAACTACTGCCATTAAAACCCTGGAAGATATTGGCTTTTATTGTGTCGATAACCTTCCCATTCTTCTCCTTCCTAAATTCCTGGAACTTTGTGAGCAATCAGAGGGAAAGATATCCAAGATAGCGGTAGTGAAGGATATACGGGGAGATGTATCTTACCCTGTTTCCCAAAAGATTCCAAAAACTGTCAGTGACGGGATTGACACAATCGCGGAAGAGAGCCCTGCGGGGGAGATGGATTTTCTCAGGGATTCGATAAGGATTATTCGGGATTTAAAGGCGGAGGGTTATCAGATTGAAATTCTTTTTTTGGAGTCTTCGGACCAGATTTTAATGAGGCGCTTCAGCGAGACCCGCCGTCAGCATCCCTTGGCGGTGGGTGGATCTATCCGTGACGGACTCCAGTTGGAAAGAAAAAGGCTTCAGACAATCAGGGATATGGCCAACCAGGTGATTGATACCTCAGCATTGAGCGTCCATGAACTTAAAGAAAAAGTCCGGCAGTATGCCCTTGAGGGGAAAAATTACAACCAGATGACGGTTACGCTCCTTTCTTTTGGATATAGCTTTGGGATTCCATCTGAATCGGATATTCTCATGGATGTCCGTTTTTTACCCAACCCGTATTTTATTGAAGAGCTGAGACAATTCAAGGGGGATCATCCAAAGATATCGGAATATGTTCTGCAATGGGATGAGACAAAAGAATTTCTGAGACACATTGAAAATCTGATTCGATTTCTTCTCCCGCTCTACCAAAGGGAGATGAAGACACATCTGACTATTGCCGTGGGTTGTACGGGCGGAAGACATCGGTCTGTTGTCATTGTCATACAATTGGCGGAACTGCTGCGGGACGAGTTGTCTGATATGGGTATATTCCTGTCAGTGCAACATCGCGATGTGGAGAAAGTATAATGGATATATTATCGACAAAATCATAGTACCCTCGATTTTGGTAGTACTTCCATCTGCTGGGCGTGGCCCTGGTTTCAGTCAAACCAACATTGACCAAAGCAACATCAAATGTCCGGAACAAATATAAGGCACCTGTTACAGATTTTTTCTCATTGATTTCTGCGGTATTCCGTACTATAAAATCCTTGGCGCGAGAGTGGCGGAACTGGTAGACGCGCTGGATTTAGGATCCAGTGCCGAAAGGTGTAGGGGTTCGAGTCCCCTCTCTCGCACCAAAAAATCCCCAACCTGAATTCCAATTTATACTTTTTTTTGACGGCTAATTACAAAATCTCGTAAGACGTCAATCCCTCAAAGGAGGGAGCGAAGATGGAGATATCTGATGCTAAAGAGTTATATTAGAAAAAAAACCTTATTTGCCGGTTTCCTTGTTATTATTATCTTTTTTTGCATTCCGGTCGCTGCTGAACAAAAAGACGAGATTATTGTGCTAAAACAAAAAATCAGCGAATTGGAGAGACGTATTAATGACCTTGAAAATCTCCTGAAGATATTTCAGGAGCCTGGAAAGATACAGCCCGGGACGGAATCAGGCTGGCAAAATAAAAAAAACTGGAGAAAACTCGAAACCGGGATGACCCAGAGTGAAGTTGAGGCCATCCTCGGTGAACCGATTAAAACGATCAAAGGTGTCAGGACATTCTGGTATTATCCAAATATTTATTGCGGCTATGTATCTTTTGATGAGGAGGGACGGCTGATCAGGTGGAACGAGCCATGATCATCCTTATTAAAAAGCATCTTCACGATAAATGATATTGTTTTATCAACATCATGGCCTTATTTTAAGGCCCCTGCCCTTTAGGTTCACGCTGCCCATCAGATATCATGGATCCAATAACCATTTCTTTCCATATTCGGAGTAATGATGGATTATATTTTATTGAAAAATATCGCTGAAAACATCTCAAAAGTAATTGTGGGTAAAAAAGATTCGATTGAATTAATGCTCGTCGCCCTTCTTGGGCAAGGCCATGTCCTGCTGGAGGACGTGCCCGGGGTCGGAAAGACAATACTTGCAAAATCCCTGGCCAGAAGCATGGGTGGAGCCTTCAAGCGAGTTCAGTTCACTCCTGATCTTTTGCCTGCGGATATCACTGGTTTTAATGTCTACAATCAGATGAAAGGGCAATTCCAGTTTCAGGCCGGTCCTGTAATGACAAACGTCTTGCTGGCTGATGAAATAAACCGGACTATTCCGCGAACCCAATCCAGCTTATTGGAGAGCATGGAGGAGCGTCAGGTAACGGTGGATTCCCAAACCTTCCACCTCCCCAGCCCTTTCTTTGTCATGGCCACCCAGAATCCTATTGAGCTGGAAGGAACATTCCCATTGCCCGAGGCACAATTGGACAGATTTCTTCTGAAAATCCGCCTGGGATACCCCGATAAATCTGAAGAGATAGCAATCCTTGATCGCTTTCAAAAAGGAGACCCTTTCAACAATCTGGAAGCCGTTACGACCCCTGAAGAGATTACGGGATTACAATCAGCCCGAAAAAAAATTCGTATTTCTTATCCCATAAAGGAATATATCACAGAGATTGTGGCTGCAACTCGTGAACACAGATCTCTCAGCTACGGATCAAGCCCCAGAGGTGCTATCGGGCTCATGAGGGCATCTCAAGCCCTGGCCATGCTGAGGGAGAGAGATTATATACTCCCGGATGACATAAAACATCTCGCAATTCCTGTGCTTGCACATCGTTTGATTGTAAAGGGCGAGGATCGTGTTAAAGGTGTGATTGCCGATGATATTCTCAATGAAATACTCGGCCGAATCAAGATTCCTATGGGCAGCCAGTAAATCATGATCTTCATATTGACAGTCTCATAATTGAATTGACATCATGGTTGCCTAAGAGTCTATTTTTTTCTGGACCCCGGCCTTCGCCGGGGTGACGGATTGGGAGTAAATGAATTTCGTCATTCCGGGCTTGACCCGGAATGCAGGGACTTTATGTTTATTCTATTTTGAGACCCTTAATAAGTGGAGACATACACCTTTGAATATTATCAATCTTTTACCTCCCGGTTAAGACATGGAGAATTTTACTGAAAAAATACCCCCCATCTTCACTGCCCCGCCGATACAGTTTTTTGTAGCGATATTTCTATTTATTGCATTGCTTAATGATCAGAGAGAGCTGACCATACTGTCCCTGATTATCATGGCCGTCTATTGGGGGACGGTAATATGGAGCAAGGCGGCCGGGACCGGGCTGGAGTCAAATTCAAAGGTCGACAGGGATAGAGTCTTTCCCGATGAATTTTTCAGCCTTGATTTTAACTTTGTTAACAACAAACTCCTTCCCGTCCTTGTATATATCAACATTCCATTAAGCCGGTCCCTCTACCTGCAGGAAAATCAGGGACCTCCCTTAAAAGAGAGCAGGTTACTGTGGTACCAGAAGGCCTCCTTTTTATGGAAAATAGCCGCAAAAAAAAGAGGTTATTACCGGATCGGGCACTCAGATATCAAAGTAGGTGATCTTTTCAGCTTCTGTTTGCGGGATTTACGTATAGGTGATGGAATCCAGATTATTGTATATCCGAGGCTGGTGACCTTAAAATCTTTTCCCCTTCCTAAAAGGGAATTCTTTGGTATTCCGGGAGGAAAAAGCCCGGTGGAAGACCCGGCATATTT
>JAFGDF010000127.1 GCA_016932235.1 Deltaproteobacteria bacterium
GAGAAAATTGATAAGTTCTGCATGGAAATGAAGCAAGGTGTTTATTAAATCTTTCTTCATAAGCCGCGTCCATGCCCGGCAAGATGCCTGTAATTTGTTATATCCGGTTGATTTAAGGCGCGAAATAAAATCCTGCTTATCTATCTTTTCCAGAACTCGGGGACCAGCAGGATCATAACAGTATAGATCTCAAGACGGCCGACCAGCATGCAGAAGCAGAGGATCCACTTGGCCAAAACGGGGGCCTCGCTGTAGGTGGTCGCGGGGTGAAAGAGGCCCAGTCCAGGGCCGACGTTACTCAAAGTGGTCACGACCGCGGCGAAGGATGTGATCATGCCCAGACCGAGTGATGAAAGGGAGAGCGTGGCGAGGATTGCCAGACAGAGGTAAAGGATAACGAAACCCAAAACGCTTCTCATGACATCCTGGTGGACACTATGATGGCCGATCTTCAACTGGAAGACGGCATGGGGATGGATCAATCTGTAGAGTTCCAGATAACCATATTTTATGAGCAGCAGTATCCGGATGCACTTGATGCCCCCTCCCGTAGAACCTGAGGATCCGCCGATGAACATGAGCAGAATCAGGATGATCTGGGAAAAGGCCGGCCATTCGGCAAAGTTGTCCGTAGTGAAGCCGGTAGTCGTGATGATGGAGGAGACATGAAAGAGGGCGTAATGAAAGGCCCTTCCCAGGTCCTCGAAGATATGCATCCGGAGGTCCATGGTGATCAGGAACGTGGCGATCAGGACAGTCCCCATGAAAAATCGGAGCTCGCTATCTTTGAGGATGCCCCGGATATGACCCGTGAGGAGCTGGTAATGTATCGTGAAGTTTATGCCAGCAATGAGCATGAAGGCGATAAAAACTCCGTTGATATAGGCGCTGTTAAAAAAGGCGATGCTTGTATCCTTGGTCGAGAAGCCCCCTGTCGCCATTGCACAGAAGATGTGATTGACGGCGTCAAAGATGCCCATCCCCCCGAACAGGAGCAAGATGAATCCGGCCATCGTGATGATGAAGTAGACGATCCAGAGCGATCGGGCCGTCTCGGCGATGCGCGGAACGAGCTTGTCTTTCATCGGCCCAGGAACCTCCGCCTTGAACAGCTGTCTTCCACCCGCCCCGAGGAAGGGGAGGATGGCAATGGACAGGATAATGATGCCCATCCCGCCCAGCCATTGGGTCATGGAGCGCCACAGGAGGATCCCGTGAGGGAGGGCCTCGATCTGAGTGATGACCGTTGCACCGGTGGTGGTAAAGCCAGACATCGTTTCGAAGAAGGCATCTGTCAGTGCGGGAAGGGTACCGTGAATCAGGTAGGGGAGACATCCGAAAGTGGCGGCGACGATCCATCCGAGGGAGACGATGAGAAAGCCTTCCCTGTGGCTGAGATGGCCGTTTTTGTCCCTCGGTTTTCCTGTCAGGAAAAGGAGAAACCCCGTTCCACAGGTGATGGATACGGAGAGGATGAAACTGAGGCTGTCGCCCTCACCGTAGTAGAGGGAGCAGACCAGCGGCGCCAGCATGGTCAGTCCAAGCATGAATAGGAAGGCGCCGAGGGTGTGGATGATCGATCTTGTATTCATCAGAAGTATTCCAGCTTGACGGTCAGGAGGCTCTGCAGCTGGGGGATGGCCGAATGGGGTGTGAAGATGACGACATGGTCGCCCGCCAGGATGACGGAAGCACCATCGGGTATGATGATCTCCTTGCCCCGGACAATGGCCCCTACGATTGTCCCCTTGGGGAATCGGATATCCTTTAAGGGGCGGTTAGTGATGTCGGACGTTTCCAGGGCGATGAATTCAAAGACCTCCGCCTTCTCGTCCCTGATCGGTGTGGCGGAGATAATTTTTCCCTTGCGGATGAAATGGAGGATACGGCTGATAGCAGCATGGCGGGGATTGATCACCCCGTCGATACCAAACCTTGTAACAAGAGGGATATAGTCGATCTTCCGGATCAGCGAGATAACATTTTTCGCCCCGAGCTGCTTGGCCAGGAGAGCTCCGAGTATATTGGCCTCTTCATCGTTCGTCACCGCGATGAAGAAATCGGTGTCCTCTATGTGCTCTTCCCTTAAAAGATCCTGTCTCGTTCCGTCGCCCTGGAGGACGATGGCCTTTTCCAGTAATGTGGCCAGCTGTTCGCATCTGTCGCGACGCTTCTCGATGATTTTGGTCGGAATGCCCCTTTTTTCAATGTGCTCGGCAAGCATCAACCCCGTGTTACCGCCCCCTATGATCATAACCCGCCGGGGCGGTTCAGTATCCTTGCCGAAGAAATTCAGCAGTTCCCGAACCCGAGCGGCATCGGTTACTGCAAAGATATAGTCTCCCGCTCTGATCTCGGTGCTGGCCATGGGGACAAGTATTTTTTCATCCCTGACCATGGATGTGATCAGGACCTTGAATCCCGGCGGTGTCATGGCCCGGAGTTCTATCAGGCGTTTTCCCACGACGGCCGCCTCTGGATCGATGGCAAACCCGAGCAGTCGGACAAGTCCTCCAGCGAAACCTAAAACCTCCGAGGCCCCCGGGAACTCCAGCCGGTCCATCAGGTGATTAACTGCCTCGCGCTCCGGATTGATGCAGAGATCGATATTGAGGTGCTCGCCTTTGAACAGAGGATTGTTCTCGTCTAGCTCAGGATTCCTGATCCGGGCTATACGGATGGGGATACGGGACTGGGTGGAGGCGAGGAGACAGGCAATCATGTTTGTTTCATCGCTGTCCGTGACGGCCACCACCATGTCGGCATTTGCCATGTCCGCGCGTCTGAGCACTTCGGGGCTGCTGCCGCTGCCGACGATGGTCTGTATGTCAAGCTCCTCCGAGATCTCATGGAGTCGCTCCTCGTTCTTGTCGATGATTACTGTATCGGCCCCCTCGCGGGAGAGGATATCGGCGATGTGGTATCCCACTTCCCCAGCCCCTATGATAATGACCTTCATGTCCTTTCTTCCTCCTGAGATTATCTCTGCAGCCTTTTATCCAGCAATCCCCTAGGTCTGACGTAGTCCTTTAGGGAGATATAATACCGATCGTTTTCTGAGCGATCTGGTAATCCGTGCTAAATACTATGTAGCAAGTGAGATCCAAAAGCGTCTTCATGCCCAACAGGAGAAGCAGGGAGAGCCGGATGCGCTTGGGAAAAAATCGTATGAAGTATATGGAGATTCGGATTGTGTGTCAAGGTGGAATTGGTCGATGCGAACAGGCGCCATTTAATATCGAGATCAGGCCCCAAGGAATAGAATTGATTCGAATGATAATTTTATGGCTGATTCATTGGATATTAAATAATTTGATACTTGCTACTTAGAGGCTCAATAAAGGTTCTACTCTTTCAATTGCTTCTATCTTGTAGGGAATAGTATAATTAATCCGAATATCTCTAGTCTTCCAAGCAGCATGGTCCCCGTTAAAATTAGCTTGCCGATTTCCGGGATATTGCCAAAATTGCTCATTGAGCCAACCATGCCAAAACCCGGACCTACATTACCCATGGTCGCGGCTGATGCCGAGAATGCTGTGAGAGAATCAACACCAAGGGCTGCCAAAAGGATACTTGAAAGGAAGACAATAGCCATGTAAAGAGAAATATATAAAATACCCATCTCTAACTCATCTTCCTTTATGGCCACGTTATTAATTTTAGGGACAATCACGGCACTGGGATGCCTGAATTGAACGAGTCTTTTTTGAAATGCTTTCCAAAAAATTACCACCCTATCCGCTTTAATGCCTCCCGATGTAGAACCGGCACATGCGCACTGCAATATAAAAAATATCATAATCAACTTCGCAAGTGAGGGCCAGATGGAGGTATCAGCTGTGGCAAAACCCGTCGAGGTACCTAATGTAATTATTTGAAAGGCAGAGTATCGTAACGATACTAACCAAGTATCATAGTTATGCATCCGGACACTCATCATGGTGATCACGGTACCAATAATAAGCGCGATTATGTAATAACGTACAACAGTTGATTTCCATATTTCCGATATCTTCCCCGAAGTTACTCCGAAAAGAAGACCGAAATGGATACCTGACAGGATCATAAATACGATGATAACGATTTCTATTGATGGACTATTATAATATGCAATGCTTAGGTTCTTTGTCGAAAAGCCGCCGGTTGCGATTGTGGCAAAGGAATGGGTAATAGAATCAAACAGATTCATACCACATAAATGTAGAAGAATAGTCTCAAACAAGGTTAACATGATATAAACATAAAGTAATATACGGATAGTCATTTTGGTCCGATAATGAAAATTATTCATAGCTAAGGAGGAGATCCCCATCCGATATAGAATCATTCCCGCCTTGCCCATATATGGTATGACTGAGAGAACAAAGATAATGATCCCTACCCCCCCAATCCAGTGAGTTGTAGATCTCCAGAACAGCAATCCCATTGGCAATGCCTCAACGTTAGAAAGGATACTTGAGCCGGTGGTAGTAAAGCCTGAAACGCTCTCAAACCATGCATTTATGAGTGTAAAAGGTCCTCCCCAAAGCACATAAGGCATAACCCCCACCAGACATACAATCAACCAGCTCGTAACAACTATAAAAAATCCTTCTTTATTGTTGATATCAGTAGTTGGAGGCACAAAAATGATGGGAAAAATTCCAATCAATGTGGACACTATCCCGCTGTAAATTAAGGGGAAGAGGCTGTTGTCAGAATAAAGCATTGCAACAAGGGCGGAAATGAATAGAAAAATCCCGTTGAGCAACATAACAAATCCAATGTATCTGAATATCACATGAGGTCTCATCAGTTGTTCTAATTGCTCCTTGTCTGTCTAATTAATTCCTTTATTGAATTTGCCAGTTCCATAATCTCGTCATTTGTTTCTACCCTCGCATCAAATTCTTTTCTTGTCTCCAGGAATTTTCTGATTCCATTTGTCAACCTGATAATAGGACCTATAACATAGTAATTTATTAAATAACTAAAAAGAATGGAAAAAACAAATGAGGACAAGATAGCTACAATGCCAGGCATAATTGCCCTGTGTGATCTTTCTTTTACATTAGATGCTGTCTGGTACATGGCAAGGTCATTTATATTCATCAGATTTTGTACAGAAACTTTTACATCCAGAAAACATTTATGTACTTCTTCCGAATACCAGTCTAAGTCCCTTTCACGATCTGTACCGACAATCTGCTTATTCAATAGATTTTTATACGAATTATATTTAATTCTTATATCATCTACATATGACTTTTCACCTTCTACTGTCAGATTATTTTCGGCAATCTTGTATCCTTGCTCGAAAAGGTCGTATGCTGAATTCATAATGGAACGGCCTTCATCCCGATTGCCCAACATGAGCAACAGGACCGCGCTGTCTTCTCTTTCCAGGGCCTCAATCATTGTCTTAGCAGCGCTAATACTTCTATAATTATCATCCAACAGTTTTTGTACGGATGCCCCAATAGTGCTTAATTCATATATTGACCATACCCCTGCCACTGCTAACATGATGGCCAAAATCAAGAATCCGGAAAAGATCTTAATTCTTATACCCATGGGAATACCTCTCCCCGCATTAAAGGTTTACAATTATTGAAAATAATTGATTGATAAATATCAAAAATGTTAAATTATATCAACAAAAAGCCCCGTCCATGAGCGGCCTCCGCGATATAGGCATCCAAATAGTTATTTGACACAACAGGCTCACATTTGATAGCCTTCCTCTCATCTGTCCCCGCCCATCATTCACCCGTGAGGCTTTGCTGCTGCGTAAAGATATAGAGCAACAGACATTGAAAGATATTCAGACAATTTGGTTTATGAAACATAATTGTGGAGGAGGAAGCAGATGTTAACAGGAATTAATTCCAAGATCACAAAGGTAACACAGGTAGACAAGGAGGTACTTGAGAAGCAAAGGGCGAGAAAAGAGAATTTCGAGTTTTGGGGCGCCACGCCCGACCAGGCCAGGAAGGCAGCGGTCGCAAAGGTAAAAGGTCTTATTGACAAGAGAAAGACCATCAAAGAAGCGGTCGAGAAGTATGTTAAAGACGGGATAAACATAGGCATCGGCGGCTTTGTCAATACCCGGGTTCCAACTGCAATTATCTGGAACATCGTGAAAAAGGGGGCCAGAAACCTGACGCTTTCTTTTCAATCAAACTCCATCTGCTGTGAGTGGCTTGCAGGCGCCATGATCGTTAATCCCGAGCACCTGTCTATCAAGAGGGCTGAACTCGCCTGGTGGGGATATGAAATCATAGGGATAGCGCCTCTTTTGAGATATCTGACAGGCAACGGCATGATTGAGCTCGACGATTATACCAACTATGGCATGTCAGCCAGATTCAGGGCTGGCGCCATGGGCATACCATTCATACCGGTCCGTGATCATGGCGGTTCGGATATGGAACTGGTGAACCGCGGCGTCATGATCAGGTGTCCCTTCAGCGGAGACAACACGTACCTTGTACCTGCCTGTCACCCCGACCTCGGAATTGTCCACGTGAGCGCTGCCGACATGTACGGCAATGCCCGCATATTCGGCGCATTGTGCACATGCCCCGAGATCGCCATGGCCTCTATCCATACCATCCTGAGCACAGAGGTCATAATCGATAACATGACTATTAGAAAATATCCCAACCTGACAGAAATCCCCTACCCGGTGGTGGATGCCGTGTGTGAACAGCCTTTCGGCGCCTACCCGGGCGCGGTCTATGGCTCCTACTGGTTCGACATGGAACATTTTCTCATGTTCCGCAGCATCTGTGATGATTTCCGCAAGACAGGGAACAGGGACGGGCTTAAAAAATACTACGATGACTATTTCTTCAGCTGCGATACATGGGATGATTTTGTCGCAAAGGTTGTCCCCCATAAGAAATTAATCCAGCTGATGAAGATGGATGGCGGTCAGCCTATAATCCTTTGAGGGAGGTCTGAAATATGGCAACAACAGCTGATGTCAATCCCTATGAAATGATTGCCTTTACAGGATCAAGGGTACTGGAAGATCAGACGATTGTGTTCGTGGGTACCGGTCTGCCCATTATTGCCTCGATGCACGCTCAGATGACGCATGCCCCCAACATAAACCTTATCTTTGAGGCGGGCTCCCTGGCAGCCATCCTTGACCAGGGCATGCCCATGTCTGTAGGTGACACGAGGGCCTTTCGCAACGCCGTGTACGCAAAAGGCCTGTGCGCCGTCTTTGATCTGACCCAGAGGGGATACGCTGACTATGCCTTTATCGGAGGGGCCCAGATTGATATGTACGGCAATCTATGTTCCACATACGAAGGCGGCACCTATACCAGGCCAAGGGTCCGGTTCCCCGGAAGCGGGGGCGCCGGCGCCATGGCGGCCAATTGCGAAAAGACCATAGCTATCATGGTCCTTGAGAAGAGGAGGTTCGTGAAAAAGGTGGATTTCATCACCAGTATCGGATTCGGAGATGGATCTTCCGATTACCGCAAGAAGGCAGGTGTAATGGGATCCGGGCCTTACCGGGTTATTACGAACCAGGCCCTGTTCGGCTATGATCGTGACAGCAGGAGAATGATGCTGCTGGAATACCTCCCTGGCAAAAGCCCGGAGGCTATCCAGGAGCTGGTGGATTTTGATCTCCTTATTGCCCCTGATGTCAAGGAAATGGCCCTTCCCACTGAACATGACCTTATGCTCCTCAGGACAAAATGCGACCCCGAGGGCTTTTTCCTCAAGAGGAAGATTGTCGATAAATAGTTTATTGCTGATTCTCGCTGTAAACAACAGTTCAGGCGCAGGCCAGTATGGCCCTTTTGACCATAGTCCGCGCTATCTGTATCTTCCACCTGTTTCTATCGCCCGGAAGGGCCCGGGCATCGGTAACAGCAGCAGCGCCGGCGGCATCCGCATTGTCTTCGTTGATAGATCTTCCTCTGATCAATTCTTCGGACTTTAATACGCGGTAGGGCTTGTTGTGCACCGCGTTGAGGCATATCCGCGCGTCTCCTCCCCCGACCATCGCGGCGCAGTTCACAATGGGAAAATCTATCGACTTCCGAATGGCGAATTTGATGAATGAACTCTTAACTCCCTTAGACGGCGTCGGCACCTGTATCTCCGTGACGATCTCGTCCATTGCCAGTATGGTCGACCCCGGTACAGCCATATCCCAGAATTCCTGAGCCTCAATCAATCTCCTGTTGGTTTTAATCTTCGCGTTCAGCGCCACCAGGGCCGGCGCCGTATCGCCTGGATTTACCGCCAGGCACCTTTTGACCGCCCCGAATATCGAATGGTACCGGTTGTCTCCCGCCACCGCGTAGCACATCTTGCCGCCTTTGCGCAGGCAATTGAACCTGTTGTCGGGATTCCTGAAATACCAGCACCTCGTGAGCTGGCATATATTGCCGCCGATTGTCCCCATCTCCCTTATGTGCGGAGATGCCGTTCGGTGCGCCGCCTCCCCAAGCGCCGTATATTTGACCCCCACCACATCGCTTCTCGCAATGTCTTCGAGCCTTGTCAAGGCGCCGACCTTAAGCATACCCTCTTCTTCTTTAATGTACTCCAGGCCGGAAATGTTCTTGAGGTTTACCAGGACTTCAGGATAGTCAGGCAATATTTCAAATCTCAGCGCGCCCAGGATATCCGTGCCGCCCGCTATGACCGCGGCCTTCCCCGTCCTTAAAATAGATGCGGCTTCGTCAATAGTCCTGGCATCAACGTGTCCAAACTTTTTCCATGTCTTCATGTTTAAGCCCTCTTTAAAGCTTCAGCAGCCTCCAATACGGCAGGCGGATGCTGCTGGTATGTGCCACAGCGACACAGGTTGCCGCCAAGGGCGTCTCGAACATCAGCCTCGGTTGGATTCGGATTCCTGTCCAGCAGCGCCTTGGCTGTAGCTATAAATCCCGGCGTGCAATACCCGCATTGAAAGGCGTTCCACTTGATATAAGACTGGATGATCGGATGCCTGGCTTTGGCAATCCCCTCAGCCGTTTCAATTATGGCGCCATCACATTCACAGGCCAGGGTTAAACAGGAAAGAATCGGCCTGCCGTTCATGATCACAGTGCAGGAACCGCAGGCCCCCTGTCCCCCGCACCAGTCTTTGGGCGAAGTCAGCCCAATCTCATCTCGCAGGAGCTGCCGTAAGCTCCAATGAGGTTCAACCGTATACCTGTACTTTCCGCCATTGACCGTCAGTTCTATCGCGCTTGTATCCGTTGATGCCGGTATGCTAGCGGCTTCCTCAACAGCGCCCGCTTTGGCCTGCTGTTGCGGTCCTGTATCGGCCGCAAAGGCTATTGAGCCCATTGTGGAGCCGCCAATGGCCAGGCCCGCATCCCTCAGGAATTCCCTGCGGGATAAATGGCCAGGTCCTTCCTTGTTTTCCTCTCCCGCTGTTTTTTTCTTTTCTTCTGACATTCTACCCCCTCCCTTTTTCATATCTTCCCAAGGGCCTTCAGCACCCGGTCCGGAGTGGTCGGGTAATCCATCACCCATTTCCC
>JAFGDF010000128.1 GCA_016932235.1 Deltaproteobacteria bacterium
CAGTTGACAAGCCAAGATCAAGAATAAGTTTATCAACCTTTTTCTTGAGTCTTTTATCGTTTCTGATTTGCATAGCAACGCGACGGCTTGTTTGAGAAACACCAGATACTCCAATTCCAAAGTGAACTCCGATATCTTTTAATTTTTGACCACTAAATTTATGGAACAAGTAAATCTGAACCCTTTTTAATAAAGCAGCATCTTCATCAAATGCTTTAGCTGTCTGTTTCATTATGTCTTCCACATCTGGAATTTCATGAAAATGCTTCAAATCAGGAAGATCACGATCTGGTTTTTTAGTATCAAGATATTTTTCTCTTATTTCATTTATAAAGTTACTGCCACCCAGTATTGTTGACGCAAAAACATTTTTTAATGGACTCTCATATTCAATATTAACCATTGATTCCACAAATTTTCGGTATTGTTTCCTTGCAACTGATAATTCTCTGTCAAACAAACTGAGCACAAAATCAGTAAAAAGCCAATCCGGAGATTTATTAAAACCTATATAATCTTGGTAACTTGACCATTTGTATTCTTCAGGCTTTTCTACCATCCCTGCCTTTGCAGGATTTAAATGAATATATCTGGATAGTTCCTGTGCATATTCATCAATATCTACCAGCAGTGCTTTGTAACGCCCTTGAAACAAATGCCCGGCTCTTTTTCGTTTCGTATTAAAGTAATTCGTATAGGCACCATTAATGTGATGCATGATTTGAGACAGGTTTCCGGCAGGCGTTTGAAGTAAGATATGGTAGTGGTTGTCCATAAGACAGTAAGTATGAATAATTGCTTTATAACGCTCGCTCGCTGATTCCAAATACCCGAGAAAACGTTCTCGATCTTTATTATTTCTGAATATATCTTGCTGCTCGTTACCCCTTGCAGTTATATGGTAAAAAGCATCGGGGTATTCAATTCGTAATGGTCTTCCCATTTTTCATCCTATGATTTTCTTATCTTTTCTCCATATTTATAAATCACAGGCTCATGCTTGTCAACTGTGTAGGCCTGACACCTATGGCTTTTAAAAGATCAAACAAATTGTTGAATTCTCAACTGGTATGAAGTAAAATAAAAGTATAAGACAAACTTTGAATCAAACGCCAGCGGGGCTGGCTTAAAGACTTGTGCGCATGCAGACCGTCCCGAAGGGGGAAAAAGATGATACCCATGGAAAACAGTGATAAATTGAAAGATATCGGGAGCTGGCAGGAACAATATGTGCCTCAGTACTCCGAGCGCATAAAAAAGGCCAAGGAACGTGCGCTTCTAAAGGGCGAGGTCTGCATAGAACGCGCTCGTACGGAAATGAAGACCTACGAGCAATACAAGGACGAGCCCCGAATTATCCAGCGGGCACGTTTCTTCGAAGCATATCTGAAAGAGAAAGAGATATTCATCCTGGAAGATGAACTTATCGTCGGTAATATCAACAGCAAGGTACGCGGTATTACCATTTCAGGCACGGTCGGCAGGTATCCCCCTGATGCATCGTTCACCAGTGTCGAGGGCTGGGTCGGGCAAACGGCCGATGATATCGAGGCCTGGTATAACTGCAAGTTCAGCCCGGAAGACAAAAAGGAATACGAAGAGGTAATCAGGCCCTATTTTAAGGGAAAGCGTCTTATCGACCATAACCTCAAGGAACTCGATGGCGAGATCAGGGAGCATGCGTTTCTGCTGACTTCCTCCTGCCTGCACATACCGAACACGGCCGGCGTATCAATGGGAAGAGACGCCGGCCACCAGATGCCTAACAATGAGAAGGTACTCACGAAAGGGCTGAAAGGTATCCGCGAAGAAGTCGAATGGTACATGAAACAGCTCGATGAACCGCACGCGCACTTCGGGCTGAAAGAGAAAAAAGATTTTTACCAGGCGGTTCTTATTACACTCGGCGCCGGTATGGCTTATTCCCAGCGGTTTGCCGACCTGGCAAAGGACATGGCCGAGAAAGAAAAGAATCCAGTTCGAAAGAAGGAACTGGAGCGCATAGCAGAAGTATGCGCCCGGGTACCGGCCAATCCTGCGCGGGACTGGTGGGAGGCGCTGCAATCGGTCTGGATGGTACACGCTCTGGTCAATTGCGAACTGGCCGGCGAGGTGAACTCATTCGCCCGCTTCGACCAGTACATGTATCCCTTTTATAAGAAATCGGTGGAAGACGACAAGACGATGAGCCGCGTGGAGGCTCTTGAGCTACTGGAATGCTTCCAGACAAAAATTGACTGCGGCAAAGAGGTAACCCAATCCCTTACCATCGGGGGACAGACCCGCGACGGCAAGGATGCCTGCAACGAGGTTACTATGCTCTGCCTGGAAGCCGACGAGCAGCTGAGCATAACTCAGCCGGAAACGGCGATGAGAATATGGAAGGGGACTCCCGACAGGTACCTCAGGAAAGCCGCCGAGGTGATTCGCCTTGGCCGTGGTAAACCGAAATTCACGTGCGACCGTAAAGGGATAGAAATGGTGTCCAAAGGCTTTCCCGACCTGACCGTTGAGGACTGGCGGGAATACGTACTGATAGGCTGCTCGGCGACTGACCTGCCCTATATCACGATGGCCCACAACTGGGAGGGCGATACCAACGCGGCCAAGATGCTGGAACTGGTGCTGACCAACGGTAGGTGCGCCCTCTGCGGCAAACAGATCGGGCCGGTGACCGGCGACCCACGGACATTCGAGTCCATGGAGGCAGTGAGGCAGGCATTCCGCAAGCAGGCGTTCTTCTGGACGGAGTATTATGTCAAAGGCGTAAAAACCCTCAAGGAGAACCAGGCCAAGTGGCAACCGGCGCCTTTCAGCTCCGCCCTTTCTGAAGGACCTTTACAGAAGGGACTCGACATCACCAGGGGCGGTTCATGGTATACAACGTACGGCATACTGCTCGGCGGTCTTGCCGATACCGCCGATTCCCTCGGCGTCATTGACAAGCTTATCTACCGGGACAAGAAGATTACCTGGGATCAGTTGCTGGAAGCGCTCAAGGCCAATTGGGAAGGGCACGAGAACCTGCGGCAGTTATGTATCAACGGCGTACCCAAGTACGGCAATGATATCGACTTTGCCGATGACTGGGCATCATGGGTTATCGACGCATGGCAGGACAGCGTTGACTATGTGAATACACAGACGGACCTGCTGCCGTCCTGGGGCGGTAAATGGCTCGGTAAAACTACCGTCGGCCAGCCCAACGTACAATACGGACATCTGATCTGGGCATTGCCGAATGGGCGCCGCCATCCCGAACCTTTGGCCGATACCATCTCCCCGTCTCAGGGAAGGGACACGAACGGCCCCACAGCCGTTGTCAAATCGGTCAGTAAACTGCCGACCCGCAGACTGGCACTGGGCGGCCCCATGAACCTCAGGCTGTCCCCGCAACTGCTTGCCACCGACCGGGACATCGATAATTTTGTCGCCTTCCTCAGGAGCGTTGAAGAACTGGGTATATATCATATTCAGTTCAACGTCATTAAAAGCGACACGCTGCGCAAGGCAATGAAGAACCCGGAGAATTACAAAGACCTGATGGTACGAGTGGCCAGCTACGTTTCCTACTTCATTGAACTTACCGAAGAGCAACAGCTGGATATTATCAACCGTACCGAACAGCGAGGCTGGTAACGCTATTTACCAGCACCGTATGTAGAGAAGTCTTACTTGCGAATGGATAATGCTGCCGGAAAACGCATCGTTCTGAACATTACCAGGATGACCGTTCATAACGGTCCCGGTATACGTACGATAATCCAGTTCAAAGGTTGTCCTTTGCATTGCCTGTGGTGCTCCACTCCTGAATCCCGTAACCCTGAGCCGGAACTCATCTTCTCCCCGAATAAATGCATCAACTGCCTTGAGTGTATTCCGGCCTGCCCTTTACACGCCATCAGCCCGACCGACGGGTCAGTTGCCATCGACCGGTCTGCATGCAACGACTGCGGGGCATGTGCCGAGGTATGCAATGCCGCAGCCCTGAAGATGCTTGGAAAACCCATGACCGTCCAAAAAATCCTTGAAAAAGTCAAAAAGGACCGCGTTTTCTACAAGCATTCCCACGGTGGCGTTACCCTGTCCGGCGGAGAGCCCCTCCTGGAACCGGCTTTCAACCTGCGCTTGCTCAAAGCGCTGAAAGAGGAAAATATCACCGCGGGCGTTGATACCTGCGGCCACGTTCCCTGGGACAACATCGAACCTCTGTTACCATACATCGACTTTTTCCTCTGGGATCTGAAACTCATGGATCCGAAAGAGCATAAGAAACTGACTGGCGTTGGCAATGATTTGATACTCGAAAATGCAACCCGCGTAGCAGAGAACACTGTCCCCATTTACATCAGAGTACCCTTGGTAACCGGCTATACCGATTCGGATGAAAATGTCAAAGCGATATGTCATTTTGCCCGTAATCTCGTCTCGGTAGTGGAAATAAACCTCCTACCGTTACATCATCTGGGGCGGGTGCGGTATGAAGGGCTGGGGATTACCTATCCGATGGAGGACATGCCTCTCATTCCAGACGAGAGACTGAAAAGTCTGCAGGAACTGGTACAAACCTGTGGATTATCTTGTGATATCATCGGTTAGACCTGAGCGTTGATAATCTCAGTGTAGCCCTTATATCACAAGTCAATCCATATCCAGACAACTGTTATTTACAGGATAGTATCGATTTTACCACCAGGCACTGAGCAACCGAGGCCTTTTACTTGTTGTACGGCAGCGCGACGGCATCCGAGACAGTGGCTGTGCCGGCCGATTAGGCATTGGCCTCGTCTCTCGCATTCCCTGTCATCGCCTCTTCGGCCTTGGCTGCCCCGTACGGTTTACAGTATACCGCGTTCAGGCATATCCTGCCAATGTGACCTTATTCCCGGAGGAGCCTGTCGGACAAAGTCCGACAGGCTCCTAGCTGAACTATGAGAACTGTCAGGTAATATTTTCCGAGAGTTCACAGCATGTGAAAAGATAAAACCCGGATATTAATGATTTTAAACGTGGTTTTTAAATGTGCGTGTTGTTAGAAAAATAATTTGAGTGGATTAAAAGGTGGAAGGTTTGAAAGACTCCGCCCTGCCACATAGATGGCAGGGCGGATATCCCTTGTTGTATTTATTAATACATATCTTCCGGCGGCATCTGAGGCATTGGTTTTTTCTTTTCCGGTTTTTCAGCAACCATGGCTTCCGTGGTCATGAGAAGTCCGGCGACGGAAGCGGCGTTCTGGAGAGCAAATCTTGTCACTTTCGTGGGATCTATGATACCGGCTTTTACCATGTCTTCATATTCGCCGGTCTCAGCATTAAATCCGAAATTCCCTTTCCCTTCCATTACCCTCTGAACGACAACAGAGCCCTCAAAACCGGCGTTATTGGCAATCTGCCGAACCGGTTCTTCAAGGGACCGTTTAATCAGATTTACACCGAGCTGCTCTTCTCCTTCAAGCTGGATCTTTTCAAGGGTCTTGATCGCACGGACCATCGCCACGCCACCTCCGGGCACGATACCTTCCTCAACGGCGGCACGTGTGGCATTGAGGGCGTCTTCGACTCTGGCCTTTTTCTCCTTCATTTCCGCTTCCGTGGCAGACCCGACATTGATCACTGCAACACCTCCCACAAGCTTTGCAAGACGCTCCTGGAGTTTTTCACGGTCATAATCGCTTGTTGTCTCTTCAATCTGCGCCCTGATCTGTTTTACGCGGCCTTCTAAAGCGCTTTTGCTGCCCCCTCCATCAACTATTGTTGTGTTATCCTTATCCACGGTTATCTTTTTAGCTGTTCCCAAATCTTTGAGGGCTATGTTTTCAAGTTTTATTCCAAGGTCCTCGCTTATTACCTGACCGCCTGTCAGAATGGCTATGTCCTCAAGCATCGCCTTTCGACGATCTCCAAAACCAGGGGCCTTTACGGCTACGCAACGGAGAGTACCTCGAATCTTGTTGACAACGAGTGTGGCAAGGGCTTCTCCTTCCACATCTTCGGCAACAATAAGTAATGGTCTCCCTGATTTAGCTATCTGTTCCAGTATGGGTACCATATCCTTCATACTGGTAATCTTTTTTTCATTAAGGAGTATATACGGCTCTTCAAGGTGTGCTTCCATCTTGTCCGGATTTGTAACAAAATAGGGGCTCAGGTAACCGCGGTCGAACTGCATTCCTTCAACGATTTCAAGAGTAGTTTCCATGCTTTTGGCCTCTTCGACCGTAATGACGCCCTCCTTGCCCACTTTCTCCATTGCCTCGGCTATGATTTCACCTATCGTCCGGTCATTGTTAGCTGAGACTGTGCCGACTTGCGCTATTTCAGTCTTTTCTCTGGTCGGTTTTGACAGTTTTTTCAGCTCCTCCACAACATTCTCAACCGCTTTATCTAACCCTCTCTTTATAGACATGGGATTTGATCCTGCCGCCACAAGTTTGGATCCCTCACGATATATTATCTGGGCAAGGATCGTGGCCGTTGTGGTTCCATCGCCTGCCACATCAGATGTCTTGGAAGCGACTTCTTTTACCATCTGTGCTCCCATGTTTTCGAATTTATCCTCGAGTTCAATCTCTTTCGCTACAGTCACGCCGTCTTTTGTGGTCGTTGGTGAGCCCCATGATTTTTCAATAAGGACGTTTCGTCCCTTAGGACCTAAGGTGACCTTTACGGCATCGGCAAGGGTATCCACGCCCGTCATAATTTTTTCCCGTGCCTGAGCGCCGTATTTTATCTCTTTTTTTGCCATCTCTTAATACCTCCCTTGATTACTTCTCAATAATTCCGAGGATATCATCCTCACGCATGATAAGATGTTCCACACCGTCAATCTTCAGTTCATTTCCCGCGTATTTCCCGAAAAGAATGTGATCATTTTTTTTAACCTCAAGAGGGATTCTTTTACCTGTGTCGTCAGTTTTCCCTGGACCTACGGCTATTACTTTCCCTTCCTGTGGTTTTTCCTTGGCAGTATCCGGGATGATAATACCACCTAAAGTCTTCTCCTCTTCCTTAATCCTTAGAACCAGCACCCTGTCATTTAAAGGTTTAATCTTCATTTTAAAACCTCCTTTGAAAATGAAATTATTTTATGTTGAAAGTTATATATTATTCCAGAAAGCAGTAAAATCTTCCGGCTGATTGGTCTATAACATACTGAAAACACTAACAATAAAATAAGATGAATAAAATTAATCATTCAAATTGATTTGTCAAGGTGGGAATGATTTTTTTTATTCAATTTCCTTACCGGTCATTAGTGGTTATATCCCATTCCGTTCAGGAACAGCGCCAGATGCCATGCGAACCCCTAATTCAAAGGCCCGCTGACAGTCTATCGGGAAAACCTCGGTGTGTCTTTTCAATTTCGCTTCTTTGTCGAACATTTCCGATTCGTACTTGTCATAGTCGCTGTACTGGAGGGTATCATTGCACAGCAGAAGCTCACAGGGGCCAAAATAATTTTCAATCATATCTCTTGTGAAAGCAATCTTCTGCTGAAAGCCTGATGATTCAAGCATATCTTCCTTTATGCCCATAGTATAAATCATCGCTGTCTTAATGCGTTTTGGGAATAAGGATTTAGCGTCCTTGGAATAATTGCTACAAGGGAAAAGAAGGCGCTCCAGGAAAGCTCTTGTGGCCGCTGATTCAGATCCCCAGTACAACGGTGTCCCGATAATCATGGCGTCGGCGGTCCTAATACGATCAAGCACAGGGGTCAGGTCGTCCGCTACAGAACATACCCCGTCTTCCTTTCTGTCAAGCTTCTTACAGGAGAAACAGCTTAAACACCCTGAGAAGTTAAGGTCATACAGCTGGACAAGCTCAATTTCCGCGCCTGCCGACTCAGCGCCTTTCAGGGCGTTCTGAATCAAGGTGACGGTATTCCACCCTTTTTTCCTCGGACTTCCGTTAAATGCCATTACATACATAACAATGCTCCTTTTATAATAATGTGGAGATAATTCGGGATGCATCACGTTTTACTTTATCCAGATCTTCCTTATTGGGCAAACCGCGTATATCTCCAAGCCTTCCACGGGTGCTGGCATCCTCTGAGCCATGAAACTCTCCCAAAATGTACCATTCAGCCAAAACTTTGAAACCGAGATGTTCAAAGAACTGACCGGCATATAATCCTGCTGGTATAGCCTCACGGATTCCTGTATGTGGACCGGAATAGGTGCAAAATATGATGGCGTTTTTCCCCGGCACATTCGGAGCTCCCCATTTTACAAGACCCTGATTGCGGTAATTACTGAATTTGGTCTTGAGAAATTTATCCATGGGCTTGGGAGGACTCCATTGATAGGAAGGAAAGCCTATACATACCAGATCATAGGAAAAGAAATCCACATCTCCGGCCTCTTCGACTTTACACATGCAGACTTTTGATCCGGCATCCGTGAGACCTTCCTGGATAGCCAGCGCCACTTTTTCAGTATTGCCGGTATTCGACCAGTAAATAATAATTGTATTCATGATATATCTCCGATTTATCGATCCATCTATATAATTCACATTCATGTAAGCTTTTCCGGACCCGGAAGGGCTTTTCCGGAATCTCTGACATTACGGATACAGCTCTGCTGATTGCGGTTTTAAACCTAGATCTATATACTTGATTTTATTATTTCTTTATGATTAAATTCGGCAGACTGTCGGACTTTATCCGACGGTCTGCTGAAAAAATTTTGTTTATTATGCCTTTGATGTATATATCCTTTTCAAATCCCAGGCAAATGATTTTCCGGTAGCCGATCCTCTACGGGAGGAGGCATACCCTGATCCACCATCAAGGCGCCATCTGCTGCGTTGCCTGTGATCGCTCCTCCTTGCGGCGTATTACTTATACGCCTCAGTCGTCGCTCCTCGGCGCCTTGCATCTAGCACCTCGCTGGTGGCCAGGGTTATGCCAA
>JAFGDF010000129.1 GCA_016932235.1 Deltaproteobacteria bacterium
TCCTCTATGGTTTTGAGATCATCCTTGATTTTTTCCACTCTGTCGATAAATTCTTTGCCGAAAAAAAACGCCTTTGCTTCGGCGATCTGCGCACAATGCAGGATTTCCTTTGACATAAATCTGAAATTAAGAGGGACAGCCCATGCGCCCGTTCTAAGTATCCCAAAATAGATCGGCAGCCATTCCAGACTGTTGATCATCAGGTGGATTATTTTATCCCCTTTTTTCACGCCCCTTGATATCAGAGCGTTTGCGATTCTGCTGGATATTGAGTCGAATTCATTCCAAGTGATGCTTCTCCTCGTGCCGTTAACTTCATCCCTCTCAATGAGGGCGATTTCATCTCCATACATCCTGGCGTTTCTGGCCAATATTTCTGTGATTATCATTTCCAGGTCCTTTGCAAGGGAAATATGCCTAAGCTAAATCTTACTTATCAGGAACATGTCGGACAAAGTCCGACAGACTGCTAGGAATTAAGATAAGACTTAGCAAGGGACAGGGATGGCGAGGCAGGAAATTTTTCAACAAACTCTTTGAGTATCTCGTCTGATTTTTCCTTCTTGCCTGACGCTCTATAGATTCGCGCTAAACTCAGCATTGCCTGCTCTTTAAAAAAATCATCACTGCCTGAAGTAATGTATTCTAGTGTCTGAATGGCTTTATCGTAATCCATCTTCTCTTCATAGCAGGCCGCCAGTGCGATCCTTCCAAGTGGAACATAGGGGTCATCATCCGAAAGCTGATCGATAAATTCCTTGTACAGGATAATGGCTTCGTCAATCTCATTTTTCAGAAACTTGATGTACGCGAGCTCGGGAAGAGCCAGGTTCGCCGTCTTTGATCGCCCGTATTTTTCAATAACCTTATTTAGGTTCTCTTCAATCCCAGCCATCTCCTCTTTTGGTTTATCAGAGGCCATGTTTTTCAGCATTCCGTAATAGGCTAAATTGTATGTTTCCTGTCCTTTTTTATTAATATATCTTGTGTAACTATTGAAGCCCAGGTATATGACAATTGCCGCCAATAGGATAATGCCGACATAAATGAGCTGACGCGAATGCTCTTTTGCCAGTAATATCATTTTTCCTGAAAATGTAAGGAATTCATCAGGTTTTTTCAGGAGTTCTTTTCGGGTCAATTTTATTTTAGCAACCATAATATTTCTCTAGTATAATAAAAGCATATCAATAACGGACATAAATAAAAGGCTCAAGGAAGAAGATGAACATGCGATTCTCTTAATCCTTGCGCCTCAGAGTCGATTTCCACGATACCTATTAACATTATATGAAAGCACACTTTTTGGAAATTGTCTAGCAATTTGTCGGACTTTGCCCGACAAATTGCAGTAAATGAAGGATTCCGGTTAAGACCCGGATATTGTTTCGGATAATGGCTTGGCATTGCGCTATTATCCTGCTATCAGGGTCTTCGCCGTTAAAAAGGGCTCTCCATACCGCGATCCTGCGGCCACAGGTCGTTATTTTCATGCATTGTGGAGTCCCTGAGGGACATGATTGTTTAGTTGAATAAATGGATATCAAACAATAAAATTAGATCATGGGATTCTTTATAGAAGATGTTAGCGTTTTTTCTCCTGGTATTATGTGCCTGGCGCTCGGGCTGAGCGCATTTATAGAGAATATTTTCCCTCCGGTTCCCGGTGATACCATAACTGCTTTTGGAGCGTTTCTGGTCGGTGCGGGAATACTTGGCTTTATGCCCGTTTTCCTTTCCACGACGATCGGGAGTCTTTCAGGATTCATATTCCTTTTTTTTATCGGAAGATATCTCGGGCGAAGATTTTTCATGGAGAACAGTTATCCGTTTTTCAGTTCAGACAGCATCAGGAAGGCTGAAAGATGGTTCATTCGATATGGATATTTTATTATTGCTCTAAACAGGTTCCTGCCAGGAATGCGTTCCGTTATTGCTATAGTGAGCGGGATTTCCATACTTCGCCCCAGAATTACCGTGCTCTTGGCCCTTGTCAGTTGCGCGGTTTGGAATCTCATCTGGATGTCGATAGGCTTTATGCTTGGAAATAATTGGGAAATTGTGAAGCCAAGGTTGTCGTCGATCCTTATGAAATACAATATGTCCATTATTGTGATGGGCTCAGTGCTGCTGTTTTTATATATATTAAGGAAATTTTTACGACCGGGCAGATAAATATATTTGTGGTGTTTATTGAGCTTGACAGAGATCCGCCTGGTCATTAGTATGACCGCGGTAAAATGCATGTTTTTTCTAAGGAGCTGGTAATGTCAAATGTCGTAGTTATTGGAACCCAATGGGGGGATGAAGGTAAGGGGAAAGTGGTGGATCTTTTTTCTTCTAAGGCTGACCTGGTAGTAAGATACCAGGGAGGCAATAACGCAGGTCATACACTCGTCGTTAACGGTGAACAGACAATCTGCCACCTGATCCCTTCGGGGATACTTCACAAAGGCAAAAAGAACCTCATCGGAAACGGTGTCGTAGTTGATCCTGAAGTGCTGCTGGAGGAAATTGACAGATTAAAGAAAAAGGGTATCCCGGTCGATCCCGACAGGCTTTCCCTGAGTGAGAAAGCCCACCTTATTATGCCGTATCACAGGGTTATTGATACGGCAAGGGAAACCGCCAAAGGTAAAGACAAGATCGGAACAACAGGCCGCGGAATAGGCCCTTGTTATGAAGATAAGGCAGGCAGGAGGGGAATAAGAGCGATTGATTTAACGGAGCCTGATACTCTTAGGGAAAAAATATCTGCCAATCTGGAGGAAAAAAATTTCTTTCTTACAAAATTCCTAAATGAAAAGCCCATGGAGCTTCAGCCGATTTATGACCGGTATATTGAAATGGCCGAGGGTTTGAAGCCCTTCATTGCCGATGTATCGGTGGAAATTGATGAAGCAGTCAAGGCGGGGAAGAAGATACTTTTTGAGGGTGCCCAGGGGACTCACCTGGATATAGATCACGGCACTTATCCCTTCGTGACATCCTCCAATCCAATCGCAGGTGCGGTATGCGCCGGCGCGGGTGTGGGCCCGGATAAATTGCATCACATGGTGGGCATCGTCAAGGCATACACAACGCGTGTCGGATCCGGCCCCTTTCCCACGGAGCTTAATGACAGGACCGGTGATTATATCCAGAAAAAGGGCGCCGAGTTCGGATCCACGACAGGGCGCAGGAGGCGCTGCGGCTGGCTTGATATTGTAATGCTTAAGGATTCCATCCGTTATAGCGGGCTGACAAGCCTCAGCATTACCAAGCTTGACGTGCTTACAGGACTGGACAGCTTAAAGATATGCACGGAATATGAGATGGACGGAAAAAGAATATTTTCCAGACCGGCGAGCATTGTCAAGCTGGAAAAGTGCGTTCCGGTATATGAAAAGATGCAGGGATGGGACGAAGATATAACCTCAATAAGGGATGTCGGGCAGCTTCCAAAAGAGGCGAGAGCATATCTTAAAAGAATTGAAGATCTAACCGGTGTACCTCTTTCTGTGGTTTCCGTAGGTCCTATGCGCGAACAGACCATTGAATTGATAGACCCTTTCTTTTGATGACTACTTTTGAAAAAGAGTATGATGTAATAGTGGTTGGGGCGGGTCACGCGGGATGCGAGGCGGCCCTGGCCGCCTCCCGCATGGGCCACCCCACGCTGCTTCTTACAATCAACCTGGATCACATTGCGGTAATGAGCTGCAATCCTGCGATAGGAGGCCTTGCAAAGGGCCATCTGGTAAAAGAGATTGATGCCCTTGGCGGGGAGATGGCCAAGGTGGCCGATAGGACCGGGATACAGTTCAGAAGGTTGAACACAAGGAAAGGTGTGGCTGTTCAGGGGTCGAGAACACAGAATGACCGTGACCTGTACAGAAGAAGCATGAAACACGCCGTTGAAGTTCAACCGGAACTTGATATAAGACAGGCAATGGTCGATCGGCTTCTCGTGAAGGACGGGAAGGTTGGAGGTGTTGAGACCCATATCCATGAAAAATTTCTTTCAAAATGCGTCATTCTCACAACGGGGACCTTTTTACGGGGCCTTATACATATAGGACTTGATAACTTTCCCGCAGGGCGACTGGGAGATCCGCCGTCAACCAGGCTTTCCGGACAATTGAAGGAACTGGGTTTTGAGATAGGGAGACTGAAGACAGGAACGACTCCCAGACTCAACGGCAATACGGTCGATTACAGGAATCTTACAGTTCAGCCGGGAGATGAAAATCCAAGACCCTTCTCGTTATCAACAAGAGAGATCGCTTTACCCCAGTTGCCGTGTCACATAGCATACACAAACCAGAAAACCCATGAAATCATACGCGAAGGGCTGGACAGATCTCCTCTTTACAGTGGTGTTATTAAAGGAACAGGCGCCAGATACTGCCCGTCGATAGAAGATAAGGTTGTACGATTTGCGGAAAAGAGCAGACATCAGATTTTTATTGAGCCTGAGGGGCTGGATACAGTGGAGGTTTACCCGAATGGTCTCGCAACGAGTCTTCCCATTGATATCCAGATGAGGATGGTCAGGAGTATTCCCGGTCTTGAAAAGGCCGAGATCCTGAGACCCGGTTATGCCATTGAGTATGATTACATCAATCCTATCCAGCTTAAACCGACCCAGGAGACCAAGATAGTGGAGGGGTTGTATCACGCCGGGCAGATAAACGGGACTTCAGGCTACGAAGAGGCGGCGGCCCAGGGACTGCTGGCAGGGATAAACGCGGTTTTAAAGGTCCGGGGCGAAGAACCACTGATACTCCAGCGTTCTCAGGCCTATGCCGGCGTTCTTATAGATGACCTTGTTACAAAAGGCACCGGAGAGCCCTACAGGATGTTTACGTCCAGGGCTGAGTACAGGCTGCTTCTGAGAGAGGATAATGCGGATTTCCGGTTAAGAGATCTGGGGCACGATCTGGGTCTTGTACCGGATGATGAATATTCACTGTTTCTTCAAAAGAAAAGGAAAGTTGAAGGGCTTCTCACCCGTTTGAATGAATTCACAATAAAGCCCGATTCACCAACCCTTGACAGGCTAAAGGAGATCCGAACCGCTCCCATCAGGAATGCTGTACCCATAGCGAGCCTTCTAAGAAGAAGTGAGATCTTTTTCGAACACCTTTATCTTTTTGATCCTGAACTTAAGGAATACGAAGAAGATATCACAGGTGAAGTGGAGACAAGAATAAAATATGAAGGGTATATACGCCGACAGGAAATACACGTGGAAAAGCTAAAGAAGATGGAAGGTATGAAGATACCTGAAGGGCTGGACTATGGAGAGGTTTACGGGCTCACAAGGGAGGTAAGGGAGAAGCTCGGCAGAGTAAGGCCAGCCTCCATGGGGCAGGCATCCAGGATTTCGGGTGTAACCCCGGCGGCTCTTATGGCACTTCAGATACATTTTAAAAAATGTGGGTATGTCAATAAACTTCACTCTTAAAAAGGTTTTCCCATGCTGCGATTTTCAGCCATCAGACTAAGCATATGCCTGGCGCATATTTTTGTCCAAAACCTCACGAACGGTATTAGCCAATTCCTTCATTAAAACCGGTTTCATCACGAATGCTGATATACCCATTTCCAGAGCTTTTCTTTCGTCGATCTGTTCGCTGAATCCGGTGCATAAGATAACGGGGAAGTATTTTCGAATCGACATTATCTCTTTAGCGAGATCTTTGCCAGTCATATTGGGCATCGTCATATCCGTAATCAAAAGATCAAAGGCCTTGGGCTTGTACCGAAAAGCCTCCAAGGCCTCAATGCTGCTCGTCCTTGCCGTAACTTCGTAACCGAGCCTTTCCAATATGGATTGCATGATGTCAACGATATTTTTTTCGTCGTCAACCAGAAGTATCCGCTCGCTGCCTTCGGGTAATTCAATCTTGGGCTCCAGTGGGAATGAGACTTCCTCTTCAATGACGGGCAGCAGGACGTGGAAAATGGTTCCCTTTCCGATCTCGCTTTCGACAGTGACGGAACCGTTATAGCTGTTCACGATACCGTGAACAAGGGCTAGGCCCATCCCGGTTCCTTCACCAGGGCGCTTTGTGGTGAAGTAGGGTTCGAAAATCCTGTTAAGGATTTCTGGCGCGATACCGGAACCGCTATCAATGACCGACATTCTAATGTAATGCCCTGGATCCAGGTCCAAGAATTGTTCTCTCCCGTCCGATTCGATATATTCATCAGACAATGTTATTTTTAACAGGCCTCCCTTTTCTCTCATAGCATAGGCGGCATTTGTGCAAAGATTCATGAGAATCTGGTTCATTTGAGTCGGATCACCAAGGATGATATCTTTAACGGTTTTGAAATCACATTGAATATCTATGGTGGAAGGGATGGTTGATCTCATGAGTTTAACGACTTCTTTTACAATTTGTGATGTTTTTAATGGAATTTTTTCTTCTTCACTCCTGCGGGCAAATGTCAGGATTTGCCCCACCAATTCCTTTGCCCGGGCTCCCGCCTTTAAAATCTGTTGAAGATTCTGCTGAACAGGACTGTCCGGCGGCGTATCCATCATTGCCATCTCCGAGTTAATAATGATGGGTGAGAGGATGTTGTTAAAATCGTGAGCAATTCCGCCTGCAAGGGTTCCGATGGATTCCATTTTTTGGGTATGTTGAAGTCTGGCTAATATTTTTTTCCTTTCGGTGATATCACGGAGTATCACAAGGTTTGCGGGTCTCCCTTCATAGGTGATAATGCCAGCATTTACTTCAATATCTATTCTGCCGCCGTTTTTGTGTTTGATGGCTGTCTCGTATATAGGTATGACATCGTGGCCATTTATCCGCATATTGTTTCTCTCGATAAGCTTTTCCCTGTCTTCAGGGATAATAAAATCGCTGAATGGCACCCCGATAAGCTCATCAAGATTATAACCCGTTAATTTTACAATGCTTGGATTGGCATATTTCAATATTCCATCCTTGACGATGATGATGCCGTCGTTTGCGCGTTCGACCAGGTCGCGATATTTCTCCTCACTTTCACGAAGGGCTTTCTCCGTTTCTTTGATCCTGGTGAGATCGACCAATATGCCCCTCAATCCGGAAGGCTTGTTTTTACGAGTAATAAGACTCGAATAGACAATTGCAGGAAAAGTCTTTCCGTCTTTTTTACGCGCCGTATATTCCACACCTTCCAGTATTTCCCCCTGCATGACACGCTGAATATTATTAAAGGCTCTTTTTTCATCATCAGGAGAAAGCATCTGTAGAATATTTAACCCCTTTTCAAAATCATCCTGCGTGTAACCGAATAGAGAAAAGGCGAAAGTATTGGCGTAGGTTACGTTTCCGGAGATATCAGACTCAAAAATGACCTGGGAAAGGGAGTCGGCCAATTCCTGATATCTCTTTTGGCTCTCCCTAAGTGCTTCCTCAATGTTTCTGCGTTCGGTTATATCCTGATTTACTCCATATGTTTTAACCGTCTTGCCGTCGGCGTCCTTAATGATAAAAAATCGGACGGTAATATATCCTTCTGTCCCGTTGGCATATATTATTCGATGTTCAAGTTGACGGGAAAAATTGGGATCTTTTGTTTCAATGGCTTTTCCAATTTCTTCGGTTACACGGGATCTTTCATCAGGGGGGAGAAAACAGCGGGCATATGCATCGGAGGACATCCTGTAGCCCCCGACTTGATCAGCCGTGGTGCGAAAGATCTTATAGAAATAATCATTGAACGTGAAAACATCTTCGGCGACATCGTATTCCCACGGGCCGAGATGGGCCATTTCCAGGGCATTGAAAAGTTGCGCCTGCAGCTTTATCTGCTCTTCATCTTTCTTATTATCTGCGAGATCTGACTCTAATTCTTTTATCCTTTTCTCCAATTCCGCATAAGTCGGTTTCCTGGCCATCATAGAATCCTCGCTTTATTTATATGCTGAATGACATTATCATACTTCTCCGATCAAATCTCATTTCAACCGCCTGACAAGGGCCCTGCAGGGTCCGGCATCTCCTTTTTCTATCCTTAGGGGAACCGCGTTGATCTCGTATTCACCTGCTTCGACACCCGAGAGGTTGATTAGTTCCAGGATGGAGATCCCGTTTTTTAAAAAAATACGGTGCACTTCCCTGTTGCCTTCCGGATCCTCAAAACCTCCGACGGTAATATAATCGATTCCCACAAGCCGCACCCTTTTCTCGGCGAGGTAGTGGGCTGTTTCTGTTGCAATATACACATACCCGGTGGCAAAATCATCAGTATCATAGGCCCATGACGAGTTCTTTGTTTTAAAGAGGATACGCTCCCCGGCCTGGATATTGTAAGGCTCCAGTTCTTTCACATTGATTGATTCTTCGTCTCTGATCTCAATGATGCGTGCTGGTCCCATGAACGTATCCAGCGGCACGGCATCAATTGTGGCGCCGCCTCGAAAAAAGTGGGCGGGAGCATCGATATGTGTCCCTGCATGAGTAATCATGCTTATTTGAGACATGGTCACCGGGGCGCCTTTGTCCGGATCGCGGACAAGCCAGATATCCACCGGCGGGTCATGGGGCCCGACCAACATCCCTTTGCGTATAGGCAGGGAAATATCTATCCATTCAGATTTGGACATTTTATGTGCCTCCACAGATAAAAGAGTATAAAACAAGATTAATGAAACAGTTCTAAAATATCAAGATAATACACCAATGTCCGGTTGGGAAACTGCAATGGAAACTATACCGGATAAATGTAAATAAACCGATGAAGAAATAAGGGACATCTTGAATTTATACGAAAATAAATGCTAAGAATGTCGGTATATAATGCAACATTATGTCTAAAGACCGCGGTCCGGGGAGGCCTTTTTACGAGCGAAATCGTTCCTGCTAGTTTTTACGCATACTGCCTTACGAGGCGGGCGGAATACTCAGCAAATATGAGCCTCAAGAGGAGAAGATATTTTCCGACTGAAGTTGTTCTTGAGTTTCTTAAAGATAATTTCGAGTTCTTTGTCGCCTGCCTTGCCATATTCAAACTGATGGTATTTCTCCACAAAAGCGATGGCGGTCTTCGCTATCCCATAATCCATTGTTGTAATGGATTTGGCGAGTTCAAGTAATGTCTGACCAGGTTTTCGTTTAAATCCGTTTTTTTGCATAAGAAAAACAAATTTTTCAGCCCATGACCTGGGTCTCTTTTTCAGGCGGTGCCCTCCATAAACGAATCCGATGAGAATGATGACGCCAGACGAAAAGATAATAAGGCGCCTCATATTGGGAATCTTCCCGGAGATGTCCACGCGGAGGTTCTTTGATTTGAGAGACATTAGTAATGCGGTTGTGTTTCTGGCCAGATCAAGCTGTCGGCCTATATTATAGTCTATTACCCAGTAATACCACTTGAGCCTGAGGAAATCGATAAACCGGTATACTTTTTTACTGAACGATTCGGCGGTCGTAAAAATGCCTGGCGGCGTGGGATCGAAAGGAACCCAACCATGATCCCTTATCCATACTTCCACCCATGTATGCGCATCGGTCTGTCGAACAAGATAATATTGCCCCAGTCCATTCCATTCCCCCGACAGATATCCTCCAACAATACGAGCGGGTATCCCCATGCTCCTCAACAGGAGGGTCATTGCCGACGCGAAGTATTCACAGTGCCCTTTTCTGGATCGAGTAAGAAAGTGAATTACGGGATCACCAAGCGGCTCACCGGGTGAAAGGTCGTAAATGTAATTCTCCTTAAGCATGGCTTTGACGGAATCGGCAGTTTCCATGACCGTCTTCCGCGCCAGTCTATCGGCCAAGGGCGCAAGTTTGCCGGAAAGCTGTTCGGGGATCCCGAGATAAAGGCTGGGCGATATGTCTGGCGGAATCGCGGAGGGAGTATGTGAAGAAACCTTATAAATGATCCTTTTTTCGATGTTTCTCAGGGATTCCAGTGTGTACCCGGTCACGATAGAGGCCGCTCGAGGGCTGAGCGAGGTCCTGAATGGGATCCCTGTCGTGAAGAGATATTTCGTGCCCGTGGGCTCCATTATCATTTCATACTCAATTGATTCGGACGACATAGAGTGAGGGTTTATCCTGTCGGTGTAAATCCTTTTCCAGCTTCCCTGATCGTAGCTGTCATAAACAATTCCGCGCCAAAAAATTTCACTGGGTCGGGTTCCTTTCAGCCACTTTACGCGAAATGCGGGAGAGCTGTCCGATTTTATCTCCTCAACCTCCCCCGGTGAGACCCTGTCGCTAAAGCCGGTTGCGGATGTGACTCCGCCTCCCCATGCAAATAATGTCATGCTCGGCCTGGGAATAATGAGAAATATGACTACCGTGACAGGTATCAGGGCAATGGTCAACAAGCCGCTCAACCGGACAAGCTTCAGAATATGTGCTGATCCTGTTTCTTCCTGTTCACTTGCTCCGTATAATAGCATGAGCCCAAGTATTGAAATAAATGTCTCACCCAGGACCAGAATGCCGAATTCTATGTCAAGCCTTATCACAACAGAGGCCGCTACAGCGAAAAAGTTCAGGAGATACAGTTGAAGGATATCCCTGGCTTTCTTGGGGGAGACCAGTCTTGCCGATATCAGGAGAAGAAGGATTCCGAGGGCCCGGTTAAAGATATTTTTATCACTGATTCCAATCAGAGAGATAATGATAGAAATGATCAAGAGAATCAGCAGAATCAGAGGCTTTATGGCCGGAATGTTATTAGATTTCGTGTCGAAAAACAGGCCGGCAGAAAAAGATAGAATGAATACGGCGAGATAGACAGGATGGACTTCATAAATAACAGAGGAAACAGACCCCAGTAACGCGGGATAAACCAGCAGGCTTGCGATATTCAGCATCTTAAATTTACGCAAGTGAAAGGGCCTCCATGAGATTTTTTCTGTGGGTTTCATCGTTGCCTGGTTTTATCTCCATATCAGGGAGCTTCAAAGCCACGGACAGCTTTCTTCTGTAACCTTCCTGTACCAGGAAGCACGCTTCAGATATCTTTCTTTCCCATGTCTCCGTTTTTCTGGAAAGATCGAGGATCAGAGTGTCGCCTTCCAGATGATAAAAGTCCCTGACCATCACTCTTCCTCTTCGAGCAGTCGCCTTCCATTCCACCCACTTCAACGGATCAGAATCTCTGAAATCTCTGAGCTCCTTGATTTCATCCCCCAGCTCTCCGGAGAGCAGGTCGCTTTTCCTTTCATTGCCCGTCCTTCCATCAGAAGGTGCGAGGAAGAGGCATGGCAGCGGTTTTGGATAGATGATAATCTCCATTGTAACAGGATATCTTTTATAACGCCTGAAAAGACCTAGGGGGAAACCCGAATGCATCTTAAGGTTGTCCAGTCTGACTCTGCCTCTTTCCGGAAATTTGAGCCATATTGAATATCTGGCGGATCCTTTTGCTAAGGAAACAAGGGTGGAGCCGAAGAGACTTTCGAACCTCAGGAAGAAAGAGGTTCCGAGACGTTTTTCAATGGTAAGATTGAATCTTGCCGGCATCTCGGCAAAGATTTCATTAGGTTTGGAAAAAGAGATGTCAATAAAAAGGAGGTTTAAAAAAGATGTGATCCCGGAAAGCGTCATCAATGCCAGCATGAGGCTTGAGATCAGATAAAGGAGATTATTGCCGGTATTTATGGCGGCGACACTTAAAAAAATGGTTACGAGGATATAGATGAATCCGGAGCGGGTTATTTTTACATGGTATTTTCGGTTCATCACAGAATAACAGGAACTCTTTCAAGAAAAGAATGTAGGTATTCTTTTCTCTCTTCACCGATCAGGTCACCGGAAGGATAAAGCCTGTGATAAGCCACGGGCGTAAAGACATTTTTTACATCATCCGGGATAACGTATCTCCTGCCTTCTATAAATGCGTATCCCTGGGATGCCTTTTTCAGAGAAATAAGTCCCCTTGTTGAAATGCCGTATCTGAAGGCTTCCTCCTTCCGTGAGGCTTCGGCTATATTCAGGATATACTGAATGATCTTATCTGAGATCTCCACTTCTTTTACCTCTTCCTGGAGCCTGATCAGTTCGGCACAATTTGTAACCTGACTCAAATTTTTCGCATGCTCATAATGTCCGTTTCCCATTATTATTTCTGCTTCGTCATCCCTTTGAGGATAGCCTATCTCAAGGCGCATAAAAAAACGGTCAAGCTGGGATTCCGGCAGAGGATAGGTCCCATAGAGATCCATCGGATTCTGGGTCGCGATTACAAAGAAGGGCATAGGGAGTTTCAGCGTTTTTCCCGCAAGGGAGACCCTCCCTTCGCCCATCGCTTCTAGAAGGGCGCTTTGCGCTCTAGGTGTGGCACGGTTAATCTCGTCAGCCAGGAGTACATTTGTAAATATCGGGCCCTTGATGAGGCGGAATTTTTCTTCTGACGATGCGAAGACCTCTGTCCCGAGGATGTCGGAAGGCATTATGTCATTCGTGAATTGTATCCTTGCGAAATCACATCCCATGACTCTGGATATGGCAATGGCCAGGGTAGTTTTCCCGGTCCCCGGCAGATCTTCAAAGAGTATGTGCCCGCCGCTCAGAAGCGCTACAAAAGAATACTTGACCACGTTCTCTTTGCCCTTGATCACGGTACTTACCTGATCAATAGCCCTCCTGAGATTGTTTTCTCCGCGGCTAATATTTCCGGATGACATTAAGCAGTCCTCTATTAATCCATTATAAATATTATATATCCTTGAAACAGATTTATGCAATTCTGTTTTTTAGATACCGAAAGCCAGGGGGATTATTAACGGTATTGGGTGTAAGGTTTACGGTATACGGTTCACGGTAAAGATTATTTCTCCTTGTACCTTAAACCTTAAACCTCAAACCGTATACCTTATACCGTATACCTTGAACCGTTATGATATCATGCCACATTCTTTCTTGCCCTGAGGATATGGCGATCCTGCGCGGAAAGTATACCCTTTCGCAGACGGATTGATTTAGGCGTTACTTCGACCATCTCGTCCTCTCTGATAAAGTTAATAGCCTTTTCAAGGGTCAGGGGAATCACGGGAGTAAGGATGACATTCTCATCCCTTCCCGCGGCCCTTAAGTTTGTCAGCTTTTTTTCCTTGCATGGATTCACATTGATGTCTATATCGCGATTGTGTTCCCCGATAACCATCCCTTCATATACCGGATCGCCCGGTTTAATAAAAATCTTGCCCCTCGGCTCCAGATGGAATAACGAATATGCTACCGCTTTCCCCTGCCTGTCTGAGATTATCGAACCGGTAAACCGGCTGGGGAAATCCCCCCTATATGTGTCATAACCCGAAAAGATGGAATTAATAACTCCGGTCCCTTTGGTATCGGTTAGAAATTCATCCCTGTAACCGATCAGCGCCCTTGAAGGGATGTTGAATTCCAGTTTTACCCTCCCGCTTCCGTTATTCCCGAGATTTAACATCTGCCCTTTACGCGCTGAAAGCTTTTCCGTCACCATCCCCGTGTAGCCTTCATGACATTCGATGAAAAGATGTTCCATGGGTTCCAGTTTCTCTCCATTCCTGTATCGCAAGATCACTTCCGGGCGCCCGACACAAAGTTCAAAACCCTCTCTCCTCATAGTCTCTATAAGGATCGCAAGCTGAAATTCACCTCTTCCCTTAACAAGATAAGAGTCTCTGTTATCCGTCTCTTCAACCTGAATAGCCACATTACGCAGTGTTTCCTTTAAAAGCCGGCTTCGGATCTTGCTTGATTGTACAATACGCCCCTCTTTGCCGGAAAAAGGAGAGTCATTTATCGCGAATTTCATTGAGACGGTCGGTTCGTCGACAATGATTCGCTTCAAGGCCTTCGGGGATTCTTTTGTGCAGATGCTGTCGCCTATGTTTACATTATCAATACCTGCGAGAATAATAATGTCCCCGGGTTCTGCGGCGTCAACACTCTTCAATTCCAGGCCGCTATAGACCTGGATACCGGAGACCCTGAGCGGGGTGTGTGTCCCGTTTTTACCCAAGCATACAAGGTTTTCATTGGATTTTATTTTCCCGTGAAATACCCTGCCTATCGCAAGCCGTCCCAGATAGTCAGAATAATCAAGATCCGATACCAGCATCTGAAAGGGCTCATCAGGGTCATAGGCCGGCGCGGGAATCTCCTTAAGTATGGTGTCAAAGAACAGGTGAAGATTTTCGCCCCTTTTATCGAGATGCCCATGGCATATACCTTCACGCCCTACAGCATACAGGCAGGGAAAATCCAGTTGCTTCTCATCAGCGCCGAGATCAATGAAAAGATCGTAAATCTCATTCAGCACCTCTTTGGGTCTGGCGTCCTTTCGGTCTATCTTGTTTATTACCACAATAATCCTGAGATCGGCTTCAAGCGCCTTTCTCAGGACAAATCTTGTCTGGGGAAGAGGACCCTCTGATGAGTCAACGAGCAGGATAGCCCCGTCGGCCATGGAAAGGCCCCTTTCTACCTCTCCGCCGAAATCGACATGCCCGGGTGTGTCGATGATGTTTATTCTGGTTCCCTTCCATGAGATGGAGCAGTTTTTTGCCGAAATCGTAATGCCTCTTTCACGCTCCAGCTCTAATTTGTCCATTATCCTTTCATCAACCTCCTGACCTTTTCTGAAGAGGCCACTCTGGCGGAACATTGCGTCAACAAGTGTTGTTTTCCCGTGATCCACGTGCGCTATGATGGCAACGTTTCTGATCTTTTCATTTTTAAAAAGTCTTTTCATATCTTTACCTGGTAAAAAGATGTCCTAATATAAAAACCGGATTGTGGCTGCCTGACAGAGCATTCACAATCCGGGTTAGAGTAAACGGCGTTTTAATATATCAAAAAATAGAATAAATCAAGAATGATCTTTTATATATTTATCGGACGGAATCCTTCGGTTTTCAAACACTTTTTAAATGTCTCTCGCGACATTAATCTTTACCATTGATTTTTCAGGCTGCTGCAAGATATGCCTGACCTAGGGCGTTGGCTCCCATAATGGCCCCCAGAATCAACTCAGGGTTGATTTCAAGATAGGAATTATGAGTTGTAAGCCCTTCCATGCAGGCCACTTCCGCTGCTTTCATAATGGTTTCCGGGGTGGTGTCCTTTACACCCAGCTGTTGTAACGTCACGGGAAGACCGACGGAAACGCAGAACTCCATCACACGGTCGATTTCCGCCCTTTCATAATTTTCCATGACCAGCTGGGCTAGAGTCCCGAACGCCACCAGTTCCCCGTGAAGTTTATGCTCCACGCCTTCCAGTACATGCAACCCCTCATGAATGCCATGGGCTGCGGAGAGACCGGAACTCTCAAATCCTATTCCGCTCAGTAGCGTATTTGCTTCAATCACTCTCTCCACCGCGGGTGTCAACGCGTTACTGTCAACGGCGATTTTGGCGGAATATCCGTATTCCATCAGGGTGTCATAACAGAGTCTGGCCAGGTTAAGGGCCGTCCAGGTGCTCACCCCGCCGGACATGTTCCTGGCCATTGATTTGGTGCAGGTATTGGCCTCGAACCAGGTGGCAAGGGCATCGCCCATGCCGGCCACAAAAAATCTTGTCGGGGCCTGAGTTATTACCCTGGAATCCACCAGGACCACGTCCGGGCTGCGCCTCAGTATGAGGAATCGATCAAGCATGTGATTTTTGTCATACTGAACGGAAAGGGCGCTGCAGGGTGCATCATTAGATGCCACTGTCGGAGCAATTACAAGCGAGGTTTCAAGCTCATGTGAAACAGCCTTGGCCGTATCTATGGTTCGCCCTCCACCGGTTCCTATTATTATGTCAGCGCCAAAAGACCCGGCCTTTTTAGAAAGCTTATGGGCACTCTCCCTCGTGCACTCTCCTGAAAAGGACTCAAAATGGAACTCAATGCCGTTCTTTTTTAGATTTTCAGCCGCACAGACCTTCACGATTGAAAGGGCGGTGGGACCCCCGATGAAAAAGGCTTTTCCTCCCAAATGCCTTATGTGGTCACCGATATTGTCCAGGACCCCGGGTCCCTGCACATACCGGCTGGGAGCTATCATTATGGTATACATTATAGATAGTACCTCCTTTCCGTAAAACGCAATTTATCGTCCATGTATAACTCACTGTCGGGCCGTTATTCATACCCGAACCGACCGCTTAACCGTTTACCGCTGAATCCTTTCTACCATACGCCACCATTTAAGGCCCTGTCAACTCTATAGGCGTGAATTTCAAATTTCACCATGTGATTTCCATACCGGGCATTAGTGGTTTATAATAATCTTTACCAAAAGTTAATTGCCGTTAACCTTTATTAATTTGACAAAACATGGTATATATTCGAAAAAATTAACATAGTACAATCGAGAGTCAGCCTTGACCGGTTAGGAAATTGCAGTTGTTATTGAACTTTGCAGAGCCTGTTAAGTTTACGAGACAGAAGTTGTTATGCAAGGAACATTTCCAGCCTAGGTGAAGAAGAATACCTGATGACTGTAAATAAAAATAAAAAGACAACAATAATTTTCAATATCCACAGGCCGGGGTCCTGGTATGGGAAACTCTTTTTATCGGCGAATGCCGTAGAAGAAGTATAACCGCATAAGTTGCATGCCAGGCGGGCGGTATATTTCTCGGTTTTCCAACCTAAATCTGTTCCGACCTCAGCTGATATGACCCGCCGCCCGCCTAATCCGGCTTGATGCATTAAACCAGCCCGACCGTAAAAAGAGTTCTCCATACTTCTGGAAAATGCGATCAGCATATGAGGGATTATGAGTGAAAAGGCAGCAAAGACAGGACTGGATGAGCTTGCAGAAGAGTTGCTCAAAGATCTAGGGAAGACATATACCCCGGCGGAATACGTTCAGTTTTGGGGTGGAAAAAAATATCCCGGGCCTTTTGCCTTTTTTAACAACCAGGCTTCCAATGATACGATCAGACATTTTGTGGATGGAATAGGGGATTTTAATCCTTTGTACAGGGATAAAGATTATGCCGGAAAGACCAGGTATAAGCAAGTGCTGGCGCCACCCGCTTTTCTACTGAGCGTGGCTTACGGATTGCCTGTGCCTTCGCCGAAGCCCGATATTATCGGATGGAATGCAGGCTTTGAGTTTGAGTGGTTTAGACCCATTTATGAGGGCGATACATTTTGCTGGAAGCTGGTTTACCCATCCGATATCAGGATGAAACAAAGCCAAATGGGTGAAAAATCCCTGATAGTTTATGCCGATACGGGCTATGTCGACCGGGAAGGGAGTACGGTCGCGATATGCAGGGAGTGGGTGATAAACACCCTCCGTGAAAAAGCGGTAAAACTTGATAAATACAGTAACTCGTCGGCATTACACAGCTATTCAGAGAAAGAGCTTCACGACATCTATGCCGCGCAGGATAATGAGATCATACGCGGATCAGAGCCGCGATACTGGGAAGATGTCAAGGTTGGAGAGGAATTAGGCCCGGTTGTCCACGGGCCTCAAAATCTGGCTGAGACGCTGGCTTTTCTCATAGGGTGCGGGAATACTATGTGTAAGTCGGACCGGATGTGGCGCAGGATAGACATGTACAACAGAGTAATTACAGACCCGGTTACCAAGGCCAGGTTGAATCTAGAGTTGATACATCTGGACGACAGAATAGCCAAGATGGTTGGCGTTCCAGCGGCTTATGATTTTGGCGGCCAGAGATTCGCATGGCTGAGCATGCTTTTAACCAACTGGATAGGTGACGATGGTTTTCTTTGGAAATTAAGAGGTGAATTGCGCAGATTCAATATGACAGGCGATACGACTTGGTTCAGGGGAAGAGTAACCGGCAAATATACTGATAATGGAACATATTGCGTGGATATCGACTGCTGGGGTGAGAACCAGAGGGGGGAGATTAATATCCCGGGAAATGCCACAGTAATACTGCCATCACGTAAAGCCGGTGCTGTCGTTTACCCGCAGCCCCGGGATGTAACCAGGAGTTCCACTGATGTTGATGCATCGTATTAGTATTATCTGAACGGCACGTGAAGCATGACAAAATAAACAAATTTTTGGAGGTAAATATATGATAGAAAAACTGGACCATGCAAATCTCTCGTCTTCGGATCTTGATCGTTCCATAGCCTTCTATCGGGATATCCTCGGTATGAAGGTTGAATTCCAGATGGAACCACAAGGCGAGGAATTTAAAAGGCTTTTCGGCGTATCTGATTTTCGTGCCCGGGTAGTTCAATTTGAAGAAGGGCTGGAAATATGCCAGTTTATTTCCCCTTCCGGCAGAGACCTGAATTTGCAGTCATGGGATAACAGGGCGATTTTCCTGGTCTTTAGAGTAACAGAACTTGATAAAATGTATACAACTCTGGTGGGCAAGGGGGTTAAATTTGTTAATCCTCCCACGACGCTGAAGTCTCCGCTTCCAGGCGGCGGCGCCTTAAAAATTGCGCATCTCTATGGTCCCGACGGGGAGCGAATTTCATTTATGGAGTACATAACGGATTGAGAAAAGGGTGACTCAGATGGAATTTGAAACGATTATCTACGAGAAAAAGGAAAATGTTGCAAGGATTGTCCTGAATCAGCCTGATGTTATGAATGCAATAGGCTGGTCCATGATGTATGAGATAGATGCGGCGCTCACCCGTGCTGAAAAGGATGACGACATAAAGGTGGTCGTTCTCAGGGGGATCGGACGCGCTTTTTCCGCGGGGTATGATTTACGTGATAAAACGGTTGCCGGCGGGGATATAGTCTATCGCAGGGCAGAAGCGAAGCCGGGAGAGGAACCCCCCGGACAGGCCAGCCAAAGGATACGGTTGAGGTTAGACAAGGAGTGGAATGATATCATAAAACATTTATTTTTATGCAGCAAGACAACTATCGCCCAGTTACACGGTTACTGCCTGGGGCATGCTTTGATGATGGTTGAAAAATGTGATCTGATCATCGGATCTGAGGAGTGCAAGCTGGGATATGTTGAAGAAAGGCTTACCTTTGGCGGTATGAGCATGTCACCGATGCTCATGTTGCGTGTGGGATGGACCAAGGCCCTGGAGTTGATGATTACCGGAAAGATGATAAGCGGAAAAGAAGCTGCAGACATAAACCTTATTAACAGAGCCGTACCCGAGGATAAGCTGGAAAAAGAAGTGGATGATCTCGCTCGCGCCATATGTCTTTACCCCAGGGATGGGCTGGCTCTGGGCAAGACTGCCCGCCACACGGTATATGAAACGATGGGAATGAACCAGTGGTTCAGTATAGGAGCTTATCTGCCGCACGTCTTGCTTCTCTATATGGGTTCAGGATCAGAAGGTGATAGTTTATTAAAGGATTTGAATGAAAAGGGGATGACGGCCGCCATTCATGAAAGGCAAGACAAACTAAAGGAATTAGGACTGCTTGATGCATTAGATAAATAGAAAATATCTTTTAGAGTGAGACTGGCATTAAGGCAAAAGAAATCATAGCGAAACGGGTTGTCCTGGATATTAGCAGAGGCACCGTGCACAATGGGCCAGGGATACGCACCCTGATCCTGTTTAAAGGATGCCCTCTTCGCTGTTTATGGTGTTCTACTCCGGAATCACAGATGCCTGAACCTGAGATTGCCGTATTTCCCAACAGATGTATCAATTGTGATAAGTGTGTTCCTGTTTGCAGGGTGAACGCCATTCAATTATCCAATAATATAATCAGCATTAATCGATCTATATGTGATAACTGCGGCGAATGTGCGCAGGTGTGTTACAGTGAAGCAATAAAACTTTTGGGGCAATCCATGACTGTAGAAGATTTGTTAAAGGAGGCCATAAAGGATGCCGTACTATATAAGGAGTCGGGAGGAGGCGTAACTTTATCAGGCGGAGAGCCTTTATTGGATCCTGATTTCGCAGGTGAACTAGCCGGGGCCTTAAAAGAAGAAGGAATTAATGTAGGCGTGGACACTTGCGGTCATGTGCCCTGGAGAAACATTCAGGCCGTTTTACCTAATGTTGATTTCTTTCTCTGGGACATAAAGCATATGAATCCGGAAAAACATGCTGAATTTACCGGCGTTTCCAATGAATTGATTTTAAACAACGCCCGTGCCGCCTCTGAGGAAAATATTCCCATATATATTAGAGTACCTGTGATCCCGGGCTATAATGATTCGGAAGAGAATATCATGGCCACCGCTGATTTTGCCAGGGGTCTATCGTCAGTGATTGAGCTGAGTCTTTTGCCGTTACACCATCTGGGAAAATCCAGATATGACAGTTTGAACCGTGGATATCCCCTGAAAGATATACCCCTGATTCCGGACAGCATCATGCAGAACATGAAACAAAATGTGGAATCATGTCAATTAAAATGTAACATCTGCGGGTAACAAGGTACAGACTCGGAGTGAGAGGATTCAAATGAGCGAGAGTTTATTAAATGGTTTCCGGGCTCTTGATTTAACTGATGAGAAAGGATTTGTCTGCGGTAAGATTTTGGCGGCCATGGGAGTAGAGACAATAAAGATTGAAGCGCCGGGAGGCGATTCCGCAAGATTGGTTCCCCCTTTTCTCAATGATTCGGCTGAACCGGGAAAAAGTCTCAACTGGTTTGCCTTCAATACGGATAAACGAAGTATCACACTTAACATGGAAACACCTGAAGGGAAAGATCTTTTCAGAAGACTCGTAAAGACCGCAGACTTCGTGCTTGAATCATTTCCCGTGGGATATATGGAGAGCCTGAAACTTGGCTATCAGGAATTACGGCGAATAAACCAGAGGATTATCTTGACGTCAATAACACCTTTTGGCCGAACTGGACCTTATAGCAATTACAAGGCCTGTGAACTGATTGTCTCGGCCATGGGTGGAGTACTGGAAAATACGGGAGATCCGGATAGACCTCCGGTTAAAGAGGCCCTGGATTCCTGTTGTTTCCATGCTAATGTGGCTGCCGCTCTCGGGACGATGACCGCACATTATTATCGCGAAGTGTCAGGGGAGGGACAGGAAGTTGATATTTCTATTCAGGAAGTCGCTGCAAGCAGAAGGACAATAGGCTTAATCGGCTGGGAATTTGATGAGCTCTTGTTTAAGCGCAGCGGCCCATATAACCGGTTCGGCCGACAGTCGGCCAGGTGGATATGGGCATGCAAAGACGGTTATGTATATTGGCAGTTATTCGGCGGGCTTCATGGCGCATCAGCTAATGCGGCGTTGTCCAGGTGGATTGACGAAGACGGCATGGAAAATCCCCTGAGTGAAATAGACAACTGGCAAGAATTTGATATGAGCACAATGACTGAAGAGAGATTGGAAGTTTGGGAAAATGCCATAAGCAAGTTCTTTTTGAAACACACCAAAAAGGAGATAGTGGAAGAAGGATTAAAAAGGGGGACAAATACCTGCGTGGTACAAAATTCCTCGGATTTGGCGGGACATCCCCAGCTCAGGGAGAGAAATTACTGGATTGATCTGGAACATGAAGATCTTCGCTTAAATTTTGTTTATCCCCGTCACTTTTTCCTGTCCGATGAAACTGAAAATTTCGTCAAACGTCGCGCGCCTTTGATTGGCGAGGATAACGATGCAGTCTATAGAAAAGAAATGGGATTATCGGAAGCTGAAATTTCGGCATTGAAAAAATCGGGTGTTATCTGAAGGGGAAAGTAGCGAGTGAAACCGTGAACCGGAAAGCATTAAGCGGGGTAAAAGTCTTGGATTTTGGCTGGGCGGTAGTGGGTGGCTTAAGCGGTAAATATCTTGGTGATTATGGGGCTGAAGTGGTTCGAGTTGAGTCTGCCACGCGTCCTGACCTGGTAAGAACGGCACAGTATGTCTCATTATCAAAGGCTAATAGCCTGGATGATAAGCCATGGTTCAATCATACGAACAGTTCAAAATACAGCTTGGCGATTAATCTTAAACACGAGCTGGCCCGGTCGGTAATGGATCGTCTTCTTCTATGGGCAGACGTGGTCCTTGAAAACTACACGCCTGGAACAATGAGCAGGATGGGTTATGGTTACGAATATATGAGAAAGATAAATCCTGATATAATAATGGTTTCAGGCAGCGCCTATGGCCAGACAGGGCCTCTTGCACATGAGTGGGGTGTTGATGGCACAGGAGCCGCCTCATCCGGGCGCCTTGACCTGACCGGGTGGCCTGACAGAGTCCCGGTGAATCCGAGTAACACCACCTATGGCGATTCCGTGCTAGGGATGATCAATCCGATGGTGGTTATCGCTGCCTTGGACTACAAACGCAGAACAGGTAAAGGGCAATATATCGATGCCGCTATGTTGGATGTTTCAGCCCATCAGGTTGCTTCAGCGTTTCTGGACTGGCAGGCCAACAAGCATCTGCAATGTCGTGATGGCAACCGGATTCCCAACGCTTCTCCACACGGCGTCTTCCCCTGTAAAGGGGAAGATCGGTGGTGTGCCATCGCGGTGTTTACTGAGGAGGAATGGAACTCATTCTGCCGGGTTATGGGAAACCCTCCTTGGTCAAAGCATGAGAAGTTTATTACCTTGAAATCAAGAAAGAAAAATGAGGACCAATTAGAGCAATATATATCTGAGTGGACTATAAACCATTCAGCAGAGAAGGTCATGTCATTGATGCAATCCGCCGGCGTTCCCGCTGGAGTGGTGCAAAATGTTCAAGATTTGTTCGAACGGGATCCTCAGCTGAAAGAGAGAAGATTTCTTATACCCCTGAAACATCCTGTTCTTGGCGTTGTTAATCATCCGACTCCACCCTATAAGTTAAAGAAGACGGAAGCTCAGGTGAAGACTTCTCCATGTATAGGTGAACATACTGAATATGTGTGTACAAGGCTGCTTGGTATGTCTGATGAGGAGTTTATAAGAATGTTACCTTGTCTTGTCTGAAAAAAGATTATCTCCAATAATCCTTGAATCTAAATTTGAGGTTATCAAATGATTAAAAAACTGGACCACGCGAGTATTTCAACGTCGGACATAAACCGATCTTTAGCTTTCTACCGTGATGTACTGGGTCTGAAAGTAGAATTTGAGGATGAGACATCAGGAAAGGATTTTGGGTCCGTTATGGGCGCTTCCGATGATTTTCGCGCCCTTGTAATAAAATTTGAGGAAGGGCTTGAGCTTATTCAGTTTATTTCCCCGGCCGGTGCAAGATTAGATATTAAACCCTGGGACATAGGGGCAGTGATTCTGGATTTTGAAGTTTCAGGACTCGAAGAGCTATATTCCGATCTTAAAGAAAAAGGAGTAGAATTTGTCAGCCCACTGACGAGTCTGAAAGCCCCTAATGCCGGCGATGATCCACTGAAGATTGTTCAACTCCATGGTCCGGACGGAGAGAGAATTGTCCTAATAGAATCGAAAAGGAGATAGGGAAAAGGGAGGGATTGCATATCCCTGCCAAGAGCACAGAAAAATTAAGCGACGGATTTTTTGTAAAATACCTGTTATGCTGGCAGCTTAAATTGTAACGGTAATCAAACTATTACCTTAGGAGGAGAAAATGATTACTGCAAATAAGGTTGAAAAAAATAAGGGGGATGTGATTGAACAGGCTTCATTCGTTCGAAGTTGTTCGGAGCGGATCATTAAGGCAAGAAACCGTATCCTGACGCCGATCGAAATCTGTATTGAGCGTGTTCGTTCCGAAATGCACGCTTTAGAGCGTTATAAGGGTGAACCCCAGGTTATTATACGAGCGCGCATGTTTGAAACTTATCTAAAGGAAAAGACCAGGTATATTTTGGATGATGAACTCATCGTCGGTAATATTACGGGCAAGATCCGGGGGGCGTCCATTTCAGGTGATACAATTCCCACTGTTGATGCGGAGCTGGATCATCCTGAACAGGATTATGAGATACGTCCGCATGAACAGTATCTTATCTCCAAGGAAGACAGGAAGGAACTCAGACAAATCATTATCCCGTATTTCAGAGGGAAGACTCAACTTGAAGATATCTTGAATAGAGCTGATGACGAAGTAAGGGAAAAAGCATTTACCCGAACCGCTTCTTGTTCACACATCCCTGTTATCGCTGAGATGACGGCTGACAGGGATCTTCAGCACCTGTTGCTGAATTACGATAAAGTGCTGTACAAAGGTCTGAACGGCATTAAAGCGGAAGTTGAGCACTACATAAACGAGCTTAATCAGCCTTATACGCTTTATGGCTTGGAAGAAAAGAAAAATTTCTATGAAGCCGTTCTGATTACCCTGGATGCCGCTATGGAGTACGCCAGGAGTTATGCTGATCTGGCTCGTGAAATGGCGGGAAAGGAGTCCAATCCGAAAAGGAAAGAAGAGCTTGAACATATCGCAATGAATTGTGAGAAGGTGCCGGCCAATCCAGCGAGAGACTGGTGGGAAGCACTGCAATCCGTGTGGATGATGAATGTACTGGTCCATATACATTTTAACTTCTATGGCCATACCCCAGGACGCTTTGATCAATACACATATCCTTTCTATAAAAAATCGGTCATCGAAGATAAGACAATGACCCGGGACCAGGCCGCTGAGCTGCTTCAATGCCTGTGGATAAAATTTAATGAGTGGGCGGCATTCAATAACTATGCGGTGGCCACTTTTGCACCGGGACAGGGCCTGAGCCAGACCATAACAATAGGTGGTCAGACCCGGGATGGCAAGGATGCCTGCAATGACGTAACCATGCTTTGTCTGGAAGTCGAGGAGCAAATAGGCCTGCCTCAACCCGAATTCGCCATGAGAATCTGGGAAGGCACTCCAGACGAATATCTGAAAAAAGCCGCCCGGGTCATAAGACTGGGTTACGGCATGCCTAAATTTGTCGGCGACCGGAAGTCCTTGCAGATGACGGCCAGGATGTATCCGGATCTGGCGATTGAGGATTGGAGAGAATACGTGATGACGGGATGCACGGAGATTGTCCTGCCTCATATCTCGATGTTTCAGGCCTTTGAAGGAGTTTGCATAATAGCAAAAGTGCTGGAATTAACGCTGAACAACGGAAAGTGTACAATCTGCGGGAAGCAGATAGGTCCTTTAACCGGGGACCCTCATACATTTGAATCCATGGGTGCCCTTAAAAAGGCATTCCGGGAGCAGCTTTTCTACTGGGTGAAGTTCATGGCGAGAGGTATAAAAGTGGTCATGGAGGTTAAAGCCGAGAAAAAGATGGCGCCCTTCGGTTCGGCACTTCTGGATGGACCGTTACAGAAGGGGCTTGATATGGCTCAGGGAGGAGCGTGGTACAGTGGATATGGAGTATTCTTTAGCGGGCTCGCAAATACTGCTGACTCTCTGGCAGTTATTGACAAGCTTATTTATAGAGATAAGAGAATGACCTGGTCCCAGCTTCTTGAGGCTCTTAAGGCGAACTGGGAAGGATATGAGGATATAAGACAACTATGCATTAACAGGGTGCCTAAATATGGTAATGATGACGAGTTTGCGGATGGATGGGCTTCCTGGGTAGTGGACGCATGGTGCGATAGCATAGAATGGATTAATGGACAGAATGAGTTGCTTCCATACTACGGAGGCAAGTACCTTCCCTCGGGAATGATAGGGCAGGCAAATGTAACCTTTGGTGACTGGGTGGGCGCGCTTCCTGACGGGCGCCGGCATCCGAAACCTTTAGCCGATTGCATTTCCCCAAATGCAGGCATGGATAAGCATGGTCCGACGGCTGTACTTAAGTCGGTCGGCCAGTTGCCATCGCACCGGCTCGTCTTCGGAGGTCCATTGAACATCAGATTAAACTACGATCTGCTTGCGACCGATGATGGTCTCGATAAATTCGTATCTTTTCTTAGAACCTTTGAAGATTTAGGTATATTCCATTTACAGCTCAATGTGGTTTCCTCGGAACTTCTGCGCAGGGCAATGAAGGAGCCACAAAATTACCGGGATGTATTAGTCCGTGTCGCCAGTTACTGTAGTTACTTTGTTGAGCTTACTGAGGCCCAGCAGTTAGATATAATAGCTCGTACCGAGCACCATGGTTACTAGACGAAAGGAGGGGAATATATGGATAGGTAAGGATATTTTTTATCGTGAATGTCATATTTATCATGCTGTGTCCGACTAGCCTGTAAAAGAGATGTGAATAAATAATTTCAGGAGGGGAATAAAATGAGAAAGAGCCGAATTCGTGTTTTAATGGTTATGTTATCGGTAATTGCAATCCTTTCATTTGCGTTTTGTACTGCTGATTTAACGGCGGCGGAAAAAACGAAGATCATAAAGCTGTCTCATCCGTTGCCCGATTTTGATATCATGGTACAGGGGATTATGAAAGCGGCTGAAGAGTTCAATGCTATCGCCGGCGGCAGGTATAAAATCGAAGTCTATCCCGGCGGGGTGCTGGCCGGCATGCTGGAAGGCTTTGAAATGGTGCAGTCAGGGGCACTTGAAGCCTGCGATTTCGCTCCGGATTACCTTTCCGAAAAAGACTTGATCTTCGGAGCGCAAAACCTGCCTTTTGCTTTCAAAGACGGACTGTCATTCCAGAAATTCCTGGACGCGGTTCGCGAACAGGAATGGGATCAACGTTTGAAAGATAAATACAACGTAAAGCTTCTGTCTTTACTTGTGTGTTTCGCTCATGATGCCTGGTGCGGGACGAAGCCTATAAAGACCCTTGAGGATTGGAAGGGCAAAGTTGTCTGGGCCTCCAGTCCTGCGGAGGCCGAATCCCTCAAACTCCTGGGGGCTTCCCCGGTGTCTATGGATTGGGGCGAAGGCTATCCCGCAATAGAGAAGGGAGTGGTCGACGGGGGCACATATGGTCTGGGTGCGGCATGGATGCTTAAATGGTCGGCCTGCAAATATTTCACTGCGGCCAACATGTTTTCGTCTTCAGCGGGTGTCGTTATTAATCAGGATGTGTTCAATTCTATGCCGAAGGATCTTCAGGATGCTTTGCTCAAGGTATTTAATTCATACCAGGAGAAGATGATTCCGTATTTCACCCATGATGTTTTAAAAATTATGGAAGATGAATTAAAAGCCAGCGGAGCCGAGGTATATCATCCACCGGCGGACGAGATAGCCAGGTGGGCGGAGGCAACCAAAGGCGCGTGGGATTCCTATCTGGGGAAACTGCCACCGGAAAAGGCTAAAATGATCAAAAGCCTGATAGAGGAAGCCAATAAGTAGTTCTAATTTTTCCAGCGAGGCGATTTGTATTGTTGAAAAATTCCCGCTTCTCATTCCTTAAGGAAGAGAGGCGGGAATATCGGGGATAACAAAATTAAAATCTTACCAGGAGACTGTCGGGCAAAGCCCGACAGTCTCCTGGTGGAGGGTTGCCTATGAAAAGAGCAATGAAATTATTGAGTAACCTGCTCGATTATTTGTGCTCCATATGCTGGCGAATTTCCGGATTTGCTATAGCCATAATGGCTTTTGTGATCACCTACAACACTATAAGGCGCTATCTGTTCAACCAGCAAGATAATTATGCTTATGTAACCACTTGTATTTTAGTGGTAATCTGCGTTATGTTCGCTATCCCCAAAACGGAGAGCCTGCATGAGAACCTCAAGATCAATCTTCTTGATCAGTATTTTTCTAAATCAGTGCAAAATTTTATAGAGAATTTCATGGGGCCCTTTTTAGGATTCATTTGTATCTCTATTATGACCTGGAAAAGCTGGACCCCTGCTATTTCAGCCTACAGGACCGGTGATACTTACGGAAGCGGCGCCGCCCGAGTAGTTACGTGGCCTACGAGAATGGTAGTCGTTTTTGGCGCGGGATTGCTTTGTGTGATACTGCTCACTCATATAGTATCTTACTTTGTTTCTTTAAAAAGAAAAGATAAGGCTGACAGGGATTAATTCAGATTCAGTATGGGTATATCAAGATTTTCAAAAAAACGATTTTCAGTTAGGGGGAGGATTTTCAGCATATGGACTTGGTAACAATCGGATTTTTGTCTATTGTGATTGTGGTCGCCCTTGTAATAATCGGTATCCCTATCGCCTACTCAATGATCATTGCGTCCATCTTTGTTATTCTTTTCGGCTTACAGCAGCCCAGTACTCTGTTAAAGCTGGGAACAACCCCTTTTGCCACCCTCTACAACATGACATGGGTTCCTCTTCCACTCTTTATTCTGATGGCCTATATCATTAGCGAAACAGAAATATCCTCGAATGTTTTTGATTCGGCTAATAAATGGCTCTCGCGCATACCGGGAGGCTTGGTTGTGAGCGGTATCGTCGGGGAAGCGGCTATGGCCGCTGCCATAGGCTCAAGCGGTGTTACAATGCTCGCGGTCGGTAAAATCGCCCTTCCTGAAATGGAAAAACTGAACTACAAGAGAAATTTCAGTTTGGGGGCGCTGCTGGCAGGGGGCGTTCTCGGGCCGTTGATTCCCCCCAGTATTCCCTTCATCGTATATGGTATTATCGCGCGGGTGGACATTGGAAAGCTCTTGATTGCAGGTGTTATACCCGGCGTTGTTTTGGTCATTTTGCTTTCACTGCTGACCATTGTAAATTGTAAAATTCACCCTGAGTGGGCACCTCTGCCTCCCAGGTTCAGCTGGAAGGAAAAGTTCATATCCCTGAAGAATATATGGGCCGTGTTGGTAATTATGATTGCGATAATAGGATCGATTTATCTGGGAATAGCCACAGCCGCCGAAGCATCGGGTGTGGGTGTGGTGACCACTCTTATCGTAGCCGTTGTTTCTTATAATTTCCGATACCGCAATCTTAAAAAAGCGGTATCAGAAACCGCCACACTAACAGGCATGATCGGCCTTATGGTTTTGGCCGCTACTATCTATTCTTTTGCCGTCGGAGTTTCCGGACTGGCGAAATACATAGCTGCTTTTATTGTGGATGCGGGACTCTCGCCATGGATGGTGATTATCGCCATAAACTTCGTTCTTCTCCTGGCAGGGTTTGTGATGGATACGCTTGCTATTACACTGGTGACGGTACCAATCTTTGTCCCCTTGATCGTGGCATTAGGTTTTGATCCAATCTGGTTTGGAGTGGTGATGGTAATCAATACTGAGATCGGCCTGATCACTCCGCCAATAGGGCTCAATACATTCATCGCAAGCAGCGCTTTTCATATGCCCATAGGTGAAATCCTCCGGGGTGTCTTTCCTTACCTGATCATACTGTTTATTTTTTTGATTGTTATCGTAGCTTTCCCTGAATTAAGCCTATGGCTTCCCCGATTGATGATGTGATAAAGCTACAGAGGATTGGGATTATCTCATCATCTGGATCTCGTGGTTTCGACGATTTTATAACCTGATCGCTTTGATCACGTCCTCCATCCCGCCTAATTTTTCCAGAGAAGTGCGGCTGGGCTTGCCGCTGATTTCATCCCATTCAACAGCCTGAAAAAAATTTTTAATCAAACCTTTATAATCGATAGTGATTCCCTTGAGGGGTCCTTCTTTCATCGGAGGCTCACCAACCGCCCTTTTTGGAAGTTGAAAATCGGATGGTTTAAAGCCTTCTCGTATGTTAAAGGCATGACGCATATTTAATATCCTGAGTCCGGTTTTTTTCTCTTCATCAGCGCCAAAATCCCAACCTGTAACAGAAGGAATGAACTTGCAGGCCAGATGCTGTATGCCCGTCATGTCGTGAAATGCGCATAATCCGGAGGTGTTAACTATCTCAGTGGCCGCTGTTGCCAGGATATCAGGCTCGCCGCTCCCTTCAGAATTGTATTTGGATGAATCAGGCGTTTGCATGTGCTGAAGTCCCAGGCCGCCTTTAACATGACGACCAGGTGTTGGATCATAGGCGTAGGTTCTGGCCAATCCGGGTGCAAAGCGGGAGTCATGCATGGGCAGTTCTATCCCTTTTACGGTAACAAGATATTCCTCTCCTTTACCAAACTTTTTAGCGGCGCCTGCGGAGCCGAGGGCCAAGGATTTCCCGAATTCAGTGCTCTGATCGGCCATTTCCTGAGTTGCCTGGACTATGGCCTCTGCATTTCCCCATGTGAGTTCTATTCCGCCGGTATCATCCTTGCTCAAAACACCGTTCTCATAACATTCAATGGCCCAGGCCAGTGTGGCACCGGCGGAAATGGTGTCCAGACCGTATAGATTGCAGATATGGTTGCATTTAATAAGCGCTTCCGTGTCTTTATTGAGAATCAAACATCCAAAGGAGGCTTGAGTTTCGTACTCAGGACGCCCCGCGTTGCTCACAGGCCATTTGCCGTCTTTGACGTCATAGATTGCCCCGCAGCCGATGGGACAATGGGCGCAACTGTATTTCCTTGACCGGTATTTTGGGTCCAAAACCGGACCTTCAAAACCTTTCGCCGCTTCCTCGCCAAAATCAATGGCTCCAGCGCCGCCCCAATTCTTTACGGGTGAATCACCACTTAATACTACTGCAGAATATATCCCGGTGGTGCCGAACATTGAAAAGCCGTTAAGCATCTCGGCCATCGGTCCATTTTTTATTGTGTCGACAATTTCCTGATTGATCGTTTTCAACTTTTCAGGATCGGCCACCTCCACGGTGCCTGTTCCCCTAACCACAACGGCCTTGAGTTTTTTCGACCCCATAACGGCGCCGGAACCACCGCGACCGGCCGCTCTATGTCCGTCGTTGATAACCGCAGAGATCAGAGATAAATTTTCGCCTGCCGGGCCGATCATGGCTGCTCTGATCTTCTTTTCGCCCAATTCAGCTTTAAGGGCTTCCTCTGCTTCAAGGACATCTTTGCCCCAGAGGCTGGAGGCGTTTCTAATTTCCACTTCACCGTCGTGGATCCATAAATAGACTGGCATCTCCGAAGCGCCCTGCACAAAAACGGCGTCAAAACCCGCTTTTTTTAGTTCCACTCCGAAGTAACCACCTGCATTGGCGTCGTTCCATCCACCCGTTACCGGAGATTTGCAAACAACAGTGTAACGTCCGCTAAACATCGCGCCTGTCCCGGTCAATAGCCCTGCAGTGAATCCAACGATGTTATCCGGCCCTAAAGGGTCCGAGCCGGCTTTCATCCTTTCAAACAAGACCTTTGCGCCTATGCCGTAACCTCCAATGAATTGTTTGGCCATGTCTTCTGTTAATGTGATTACTTCATGGCTTTTCTCTGTCAGATCCACAAATAACATCTTTCCACAATAGCCGTACATTCCTCTACCTCCCTCCAAGAATGAATAATATTATAAATCCTGTTATTTATTAATTATCCATGTATTGAATTAATATGAAGAAAACTACTAACACTGCGAACGTTATGCGATTTCCTAAACGGATATTAGTGACCAAGACCAGACTTTGAGGCCAGCACAGAAATATTTAATGAAAAAATTTTTACTGAATAGCGCTTAATTTGTCAAATTATTAATTTTCAATAACAATTAACTTATTGTTAAAATGATAAGAAAATGATAATAATCCTTTCCACGCGGCTTGTCGGACTTCGCCCTACAAACTGCTCATAATATTTTCGCGTTTTTTATTTTATGAACAGATTTTTTCTATGCTGAGAAAAGATCTATGCATTCTTTCTTTTCAAATTCCGGCTCAATGCTTTCCCGGCAGCCAATCCTGTACGGAAGGAGGTTGATTATTAATGAGAACATATGCGGAACAGTTTGGGGATTTCACTGCTGACCTGGATTTTAAAGATATTCCGTCAGGTATCATCGATATCGTTAAGCTGCATATCCTAGATACCGTAGGAGTTTCTCTGGTCTGTTCAACTTTACCTTATTATCAAATTCCGGTTAAACTTCTGAAAGAAGAAGGCGGGGCCGCGGAGAGCACGGTTATAGGTTATGGTGATAAACTCCCATCCAGAAATGCGGCTTTTATTAACGGTAGTCTGGCACATGGCTATAACTTTGATGATACGCACATACAGGCGATAGTGCACCCCACAGCGATTATAATGCCGACAGTATTTTCGCTGGGTGAAAAAGAGAGAATCAGCGGAAAAACCGCCTTAAGTGCCGCTACGGCCGGTTTGGAAATAATATGCAGATTGGGACTCGCCGCGCCGATGATGGTTCAGCGAGGTATTGACCCTAACCCTGCTTGCGGTGTTTTTGGGGCTACGGCGGCAGCAGGCAAAATACTTGGGCTACGTCCAAACCAGATAGCGGAGGCTATGGGGATTTGCGGAGTCATGTCCAGCGGTAATATGGAATGGGAAGCCGATGGCTCCTTGTCATGGTGTATTCAAGCCGGGCTTGCCGCTCAAAACGGTATTCTTGCAGCTAAGATGGCAGATCTTGGTTATACAGGGCCACATACAATCTTAGAAGGGAATCAAGGCTTTTATAATGCATTTGCAGGAAAGGGTAATTATGACCTCAAGATCCTGAATGAAGATCTAGGTAAGAGCTGGGAAATAGAACGAATTGTCTTTAAAGCCTACCCTGCCTGCCAGGGGGCCCAGGCTTATATAGATTGTGCTCTCATGCTCAGAAAAGAGTATGGTATCGATCCTGATTATATACAGGAAATAGGATGCAAGGTAGGTGAGTTGATAGGGAAAAGGCTGTGTGAACCCGCTGAGGTCAAGATGATACCCCCGAATCCTGACATTGCCCAGGTCAGTATCCCTTACACTGTAGCCGCCGCCCTAATCGAAGGAAAAGTGGGTATCCCGGAGGTAAGCGGTGATAAAATTAGAGATCCTCATATATTGAATCTTGCAAAGAGGGTGAAGCATACCGTAGATCCGGGTTACGATGAAGGTATGGCGATAAAAGCATGGATGCGAATCCTGATGACGGACGGAACCGAGTATGTGAAGGAAATCAATACCCCCAAGGGAAGTATCGAAAACCCCTTCCATGAAACAGATGTCAGAGAAAAATTTCTAAATAATGCAACGATGGTTATCCCTGAAGATCAGGCAAAAAAACTCGCAGACAGCATAATGAAACTGGATGATGTCAATGATATTTCCGAACTCATGATATTGTGTAAGAGAAAAAATTAATTACGTTCTGAGTAATTGTGGAATGAGATGTGGATTTATCTGACAGGAGGATCCCTATGGCGCTTCCATATCCGGTTATTGTCGTTCCTGGTATAACCGCTACCTATCTGCAGGATGAATATCCCATCCCACCGGTGGATATCTGGAAAGTGGTTAAAAAGCAGTACGAACGTATTATGCTCCATCCGAATGACCTGCGCTATGATGCGCTTGAACCGGCCCGGGTAAGACCGGGACAGCTCTACGAAATAGCCTACGAAGAGCTCATCGAGGAGCTGCGTTACAATCTTTCACCAAGGGAAGACCAGCCGGTCCCGGTATATCCTTTCGGCTATGACTGGCGAATGCCTTTAGAGATTACAGAGATACAACTTGCAGCGTTTGTGGATGAGGTTATAGAGCGCACAAAACTGCTCAGGCATTATCATAAGGAAAAATACAATGACAATCCCAGGGTGAATCTTATCGGGCATTCAATGGGTGGGCTGATTATTGCAGGTTACCTGGAGCGAGAGGGAGGCCGTGCGCCGGTTGACAAGGTAGTTACCCTGGCCACACCGTTTCAGGGATCCTTTGAGGCGGTTATAAAAGTGGCGACCGGAACTGCTGATCTGGGAACCACACCACCGGGCTCCAGAGAGCGTGAAGCATCCCGCATCACGCCGGCTTTATATCATCTGATACCGAGTTTCGCCAATGGTATAGACGCAGAAGTTACGGATCAGATATTACCCGGAACACTGTTCAATCCCGGTTTATGGCAGCCGGGTGTTATAGAATCTTTAGCTGAATTTATCCGGAAAAAGGGATTGCCGTCTGAAAAAACCAAGAAAGAGCAGGCAGAAGATCTCTTTGCATTTCTGCTTGCTCAGGCAAAGAAACATCGTGATCGAATTGACGAATTCAAACTGTCCATGGCCAAGATGACAGATAAAAACTGGCTGGCAATAGTCGGTGTGGATGCTCCGACCCGAGTGAGACTCAGGATTGTGAAGAGAGGTAATCAGCCGGATTTTGTTCTAACCGGTAAAGATCGAAAAAATGAGTGGGCAAATGAGGATCCACAAAAAAGGAGATTGACCGGCGATGGCACGGTGCCTTTTGAGGGAGCTGTCCCAAAATTTTTGGAGGAAAGGAATCTGGTCCTTGTGACACCGGAGGACTATGGGTACTGGGAAATTCAGAATCGGGCCCTGGTAAAGGTTGCAGGGTTTCATGGCCTCTTGCCGAGCATGAATATGCTCCATCGCATGATTGTCCGGTTTTTTAAAGATCAGCCTGATAAACGTAAAAACACCTAGGGTCGTCCGGCTCCGGGTGTTGATGAGAAAAACTGGGACCCGCCCATTTCATTACATCCCGCTTAGGGGCTTGTCGGACTTTGCCCGCTTTACGCTATCATCAGCATTATGGGAGACAACGGCCTGCGCATACTGCTGTAGATTAATCAGGCTTGCATGTATTACATGGAGAATACCCTTTATCTACAGCATCTTTATAGGATTTAAAAAAAACCTTATTTTCAGGGGATATCTTGTCTGCCCAACGGCAGTGATCCAGATGAACTTTCTTTCCTTTCAGGCTGCCGATAAATTTACAGGATTCAATTGCTATCGGGGATTCATGAATCTCATTCTTTTCATTTATCGGTTCCAGGTCGGACCCAGGCTTCAAGGAAAAAAATGCAGTGAACTTCAACGGGCGGTCATTGGCTATCCTTCGCAAAAGATAGAAGGCGGCGAAAAGAAGGAAAAGGTCGGGTATCCAAACGGTAATGGAAGGAGGAAAGTCTCTAATCTCACAGAGATATCTCACAAACATTATAAAGAGATAGTAGAACAGAAAGAGAATGAGGCTTATTATTATACCTTTTGTTCTCCCGCTGGCCCTGACATGAGCTCCCAACGGAGCGCCTATTATTCCTAAAAGAAATATAGCAACAGGGATTGAAAATATCTCGAATAATCTGATTCCAACCTGGTTCTGTTTTTTATTATCACCGGTTTTATCTCTCAGTTCATCTATAAGTTCGCCAAGAGACATTTCCTCCGGTTTCTTCTCCTTTGAAACATAGGAGGATAATAATTTTTTGAGATCAATCGTCATGTTGTATGTATCAAACGTTACCGTCCTGGCCCTGTTGAAATATCTGTCCACCGTGAAGATTGTTCCATCCATGAAATAGATGATCACTATCCCGGTTTCATTACCTGAAAAAATCCTGCCTTTTTTTGCGATGATTGTGCTGGTTGTCGAATCATCTCGCTTATCAACAACAAACAGGTCTTTCATTATTTTATCTTTGGTGGAATAGTTGTTAATATAAAGGACAACATCATGAAAAGGCTCAAGAAAGACCCTTTCCTTTATGACTGCATCCGCTCTTGCGCTAACGATCTGGTACAGGACCTTCTTGTATGTTTGGCCGCCCCACGGGATCGCATAACCTGATATCAATATGGATAGCAGAAAGATTATCAGGCTAAAGACAACAACCGCGGGAAGCAACTGATAAAGGCTGAGGCCGGAAGAATGCAGGGCAATTACTTCATTATCGCTCGAAAGACGTAAAAAACTCAGGAGTACGCACATCAGGCACGCCGCAGGAAGAGAAAAAAGGATCACTTTTGGAAAAAAACATAGAAGGATCTTGATGACCTGTGTGGGATAGACGCGCTGGTTAATGAGGAGTTCAGTGATCCCCATTATCCTGGTGGCCATGATGATAAAGATGAAGATCGACAGGCTGACGAAAAATACCGACCATATCTCTCGTGAGATATATTTGAATAGGGTTAACCTCAAATTCTATACCTTCTCAAATGGATATCTCCTGCGAGGCTATCGGAGGAACACCGACAGTCTGCTCGCAGTTTGTCGGACTTTGCCCGGCAAACTGCTGATAATATTTTTACGTTTTTTCTTTTGTGAACAGATTTTTTTTATGCTGAGAAAAAATCTATGCATTATATAATCTAATCAGAATAAGACATTAATTGAATAACTTTTTACGAGCCTGTCGGACAAAGTCCGACAGGCTCCTAGCGAGTGTTATATTCCCTGAATCTGTTCAGCTTGTAATATAAGCCCTTCCTGGCTATAAGCTCTTTATGATTCCCCTGTTCCATGATTCTGCCGTGATGCATTACAATGATCCTGTCCGCTTTACGTATGGTTGAGAGCCTGTGAGCCACAACAAGCGTGGTTTGCCTGGTGGTCATCTTTGAGATCGCATCCTGTATAAGCTGTTCTGTTTCAGGGTCAACACTGGATGTCGCCTCATCGAGTATGAGCAGCTTGGGGCGATAATACAGCGCCCTTGCGAAGGATAATAGCTGCCGTTCACCTCCTGAAAGTGTAGATCCTCCTTCGCTGAGTTCATGATCCAGCTGGTCCGGTAGCATCTGAATAAAAGGATAAGCATTGGCTTTTTCGGCGGCTGCGATAACGGCCTTAACGTCCGAAACACCGTTCCCCAGATGGATATTCTCCGCTACACTGGCTGAAAAGATAAATACATCCTGCATAACGAGGCCGATTCTCGATCTTAGTCCGGATTTTTGATATTTTCTGATATCAACATTATCAAGGAGAATCATCCCCTCATCTATATCATAGAACCTTTCGATGAGATTGACCAGAGTAGTTTTACCGGCTCCGGTTGCGCCAACGACGGCAACTGTTTCGCCCGGCCTGATTTCAAAGTTGATATCTTTCAGTACAGGCTGCCCCATTTTATAGGAGAAGGACACGTTTTCGAACTTTACATGGCCTTCGGATGATTCAGGAGTTTCTGAAATTTCGGGATCAGCGATTTCCTCTTTATTGTCCATAAACTCGATTATCCTCTCGGTTGAGGCCATGGCGAGTTGCATTATGTTATACTTTTCTGAAATATCCCTTATCGGTTTAAAGAACATCTGTATATAGCTGATGAACGCTACCAGCGAGCCCAGGCTTAATTGGTCTCCAATCACCTCCTTGCCACCGTACCAGATTATCAGGGCTACTGTAAATGATGAAAAGAGTTCCATTACAGGCATGAAGATCGCGAATATCCTTATCTGTTTCATTCCCGCAAGATAATTCTCGTGATTTATCTCTTCGAATCTCCGCATCTGGAATACCTCCCTCGCATAGAGCTGGATTATTCGCATTCCCGAAAATTTTTCCTGGAGAAAGCCGTTTAGTTTAGCGATCTTCGCACGCATTTCTCTAAAAGCTTCTCGCGCCATGGAGCTGAAGAGCATGGTAAAGCCGAAGATGAAAGGTATTATTAAAAAGCTGACGAGGGCCAGGCGCCAGTTAAGATAGAGTAAAACACCAAGTATTCCCACGAGGATGAAGACATCTTTAAAAACCGTGACAATTACAGATTTAAACATCTCATTCAGGTTTTCAATATCATTAGTCACCCTTGTCACAAGTATCCCGACAGGATGCCTGTCGAAGAAGCCGACGGATCTGGACTGCATTTTCCTGAAAAGCTCCATCCGGATGTCATGCATCACATTCTGCCCAAAAATCTCCAGAAGATAATATTCATAGTAGTTGGCCGCGAAAGAAAGGATGATAAGACCCAATATTGCCATACCGAGAAAAGCGAGACCTCTGATATCATTTTCTCTGATTTTAAGGATGTCAGCTTTAGAGAAAGTCCCTGTCTTTTCCTCTGAGATAAATAGAGTATTGTCCGGCATTCTGATGAATCCCTCGCCCTTTTCATTGATATCGAAAGGTAGTCCGCACCCGGACTTTGCCCTGTAAAACTGTTCGCCTTGGATAAAGCCCCTTTTTTTGTATTCATTCAAGATTATTGGGTCGATCTTTTTCATGTCAGTGTGTGAAATAAAAGCGGATAATCCGTCTTCGCTTTTCTTTATCAGCTCGCCATATCCGCCCATAAATTCATGGAGATCCTTTCCGGATATTTTAAGGAGGTCCACCTTATACCAGGATGAGAGTATATACTTATCTATTGCGACCTTTGAAAGATAGGGGAGGGTTAGATCAAAGATGGTTATGAATATTATTATGAAGAGGGAAATCCCGATAATCATTTTATACGGGATCGCGTACCGGGCAAGTCTCTTGAAGAGCCTGATGTTGTACGGCTTGCCCAGTTTTCCTTCTTCCATATATCCATAATCATATTGCATAGTTAAATGGTCCCATTCTCCAGTGCCTGAGCGAGGAGCTGTTTATTGTACAACTTTGAGAATGTGTCTCCCTTATCGATAAGAATCTTGTAATTACCTTTTTCAACGAGCATGCCTTTATTAAGGACCGCTATCTGATTCGCCCTTGAAATAGTAAGAAGACGATGCGACACGATCAGGTTTGTCTTTCCTATTCTCGATTCAAGTATTTGATTGAGTATTTTTTCTTCAGTCCTTATATCGACCATCGAAAGCGCGTCATCAAGTATCAGGACAGGCGGGTCAGTGACAATCGCGCGCGCGATGGTCAATCTTTGTCTCTGTCCCCCGGACAATGTGATTCCCCTTTCACCCAAAACAGTATCAACACCCCTCTCAAGATCCATGATTTCATCATAGATAAATGCTGTTTTTAGAGCCCTTTCCATGACTTCTTCAGATATGTCATCTCTTCCAAAGACCACGTTATTTCTGATGCTATCGGAAAAGATGATAGTCTCCTGGGTAACAAAACCGATATTCCGCCTCAACTCTAAAAGAGAATAACCGCGGATATCTTTTCCATCGATCAAAATGGATCCTCCTGTCGGGTCGAGAATCCGTGGAATCATAAGGAGCAGTGTAGTTTTACCAGAACCCACCGGACCCACAATGGAAAATGTTTCGCCACGGCCTATGTTTAGCGAAAGATTTTGTATCGCGTATTTGTCATGGCCGGGATACTTCAAGCTCAAATCATGAAAAACGATCTCTCCCGTCATGGGCGATATATTCTTGCGGAATACAGGTCCCGTTATGTCCGGCTTCTCATCCAGAATTCTGTTTATCCGTCGCATAGAGGCCGCGCTTCGCTGAAACAGGTTGATAACCCATCCCATAGCCATCATTGGCCATGTGAGGAGATTCAGATATCCGATGAAAGCGACGAAATCACCCGTGGTTATCTGCCCGATTATTGTCAAGCGACCTCCCAGCCATATCACAATCACCATACCAGTATTGGTAAAGAGCGCCATGATCGGGAAGAACAGGGCAAGGGTCCTAGCGAGACTTATATTGCCCAGCATATAATCCTTTCCTTTATCTTCGATCCTGGAATTTCCCCATGACTCTCTCTGGAACGCCTTTACCACTTTTATCCCTGAAAAGGTTTCGCGTACACGCTCGGTAAGCTCTGAGAATATGTTCTGCACGTTTTCATAACCGGAGGACATTCGTCTGGTGAATTTTTTTGAGAGGAAGATCACAATCGGTGCCGGGATAAGAGCTATCAGAGTGAGCAGAGGGTCTATGTAAACCATGAAACATATGGCGGCGAGTCCCATAATCAACCCGTCCATCATGGCCACCAGGCCCATTCCTGTTCCCATACGGACATAATTGATATCGTTTATCGCCCTGGCCATGAGGTCACCGGTCTTCGTTTTCTGATAAAAAGAGTAGGAAAGGGTTTGCAGGTGCCTAAAAAGGATATTTCTGAGCTCTTCTTCGACCTTTCTTGAGTGACCCAGTACGAAATAACGCCATATATATCGCAATATGGCAATAAAAACAGCGATGGTAAGAATCGTAAACCCATACTTCAGGAGGATGGATGAGGTCGTAGATCTTGCAGTCAGCGAGTCAATCGCCTTTTTAATGACAAGCGGGATGAGTAACTGAAGGATATCAACGACAAAGAGACAAAGAAGGCCTATTGCAAGAGACGATCTATTCTCGAAAAAAATATTTTTTAAAGGTTTGAAATGCTTAAGAGAATTATAAAAGGGGCTCAGTATTTTTTTCATTGGAAAGGATTTAAGGAAGGACTTGATTGATAGAAAATAGGATAATCGCCATCGAACAATTGACGAATATTGCATTACCAGAAAATTGATGTTTCAATCTTAAACCCTAAAAACGATAGGTCACAAGACCATGAGAGGTGTCATAGGGGGATACGCTTACCTTTACACGGTCTCCCTGGATCACCTTGATTCTGTTCTTTTTCATGCGCCCGGAAAGCACGCCCCTGACGATGACATTATTATTACATTCGATCTCCATGGTCCCGCGTCCCATCACCCTTGTCACCACACCCTCCAGTTCAATTAGATCTTCTCTGCTCAAGATTCTCCTTTCATAATTCCTTGATGAATAGATGTTCAATAATACTTTGCCGGGGTAGTATTAGTCAACAGATTTGTCCTCCCTGATCCACCATCAAGGCGCCATCTGCTGCGTTGCCTGTGATCGCTCCTTCCTTGCGGCGTATTACTTATACGCCTCAGTCGTCGCTCCTCGGCGCCTTGCATCTAGCACCTCGCTGGTGGCCAGGGTTATGCCAA
>JAFGDF010000130.1 GCA_016932235.1 Deltaproteobacteria bacterium
ACACTGACAAGAACAACCGACACGACCGTTATTGTGAAAGATGAGAATACGGTTGTAATAGGGGGTATAATAGGTGAAACGGATGAGAAAGGGGAATATAAGGTGCCCATACTCGGTGATATACCTATTCTTGGTAATCTGTTCCGGTCAAAATCAAGTAACCTGGACAGGACAAACCTGTTCATTTTTCTGACTCCCCATATCATTGAGAACCCGATCGAGGCCAAAAATGTATATGATGAAAAAAAAGGTCAGATAGATACCATCAAAGAAGGCACCGTAAAGCTTTATGATGGAAGGCCCAAACAGTCCGAAGATATGAAGCTCTGCGATAAGGGTTACTCCCACCTCAGGGCGAAAGATTATGAAAAGGCCATGAAATACTATCAAAATGCCATTAAAATAAACCCTGAAAACCCCTATGCCTTGCTGAACATGGGCGTAATATATGAAACACAGGGTGAAATGGATAAGGCATCTGAAATGTATAAAGATCTCATCTCCCTTGATCCCGATGAAAGGGCCTTTACATCAAGCGATCCGGCACAAATCGGACGCAAGCTCTCTGATATTGCAAGGGATAACCTTAAGCGCCTGGAGGAATCAAGATAATTATGAGATTAATCGGTGAAATATTAAAGGAAAAAGCCGGTGTCTCCTCCGAGGCGATAGCCGAGGCGTTGAAAGTACAGGGTGAGAGAGGGGGACGAATCGGAGAAATATTGATCCGCCAAAAAATCATCACTGAAAACGATCTACTGGAAGCCCTGTGCGAACAGTTCGGACTGGAATTCCTTCCATCTATTAACATTGGTGATTTGAAAACCGATTTTACGGAAAAGGTGCCCATCCAATTTCTCAAAAAAAACAGGGTGGTGCCAATAATTGCTTCTGATATGAATATCATCGCGGCCAATGATCCTCTTTCCTTTCAATCAATTGACGATATCCGCTTTATACTGGACATGAAAAATGCGAATCTGGTCCTTGCGCCATCTTCTACAATCCTTTCCGCCATCAATTTTGCCTATGACATGAGCCGTGATTCAGCCGAACAGGTAATACAGGACATGCACGATGAAGATAGCGACCTCATACTTTCCGAGATCGCGGGATCGGGAGACCTTCTTGATGATACCAGTGACGCACCCATTATAAAACTCGTAAACCTCATGCTTTCACAGGCCGTGAAGGACAGGGCCAGTGACATCCACATTGAACCTTCCCAGGCCCGGCTAAAGATTCGTTATAGAGTGGACGGGATTCTCTATGACATGCTGTCTCCTCCCAAGCATATTCAGTCCTCCCTTATCTCCCGCATAAAAGTCATGGCTGACATGAATATTGCCGAAAAAAGGCTTCCCCAGGACGGCAGGATTGAGATCAAGATCGGAGATAAAAATATAGATATCCGTGTTTCGACAATCCCAACCGTTTTTGGCGAGAGAGTAGTCCTGCGATTACTCGACAAGACGAGGATACTCCTGAAAATATTCGATCTCGGTATGCCCGGTAACAGGCTGACTGAATTTGACAGGCTGATCCATTCTCCATACGGAATTATTCTCGTAACCGGCCCGACAGGGAGCGGAAAAACCACCTCTCTATACGCCGCCCTTTCAACCATCAACAGCACGGACATCAATATAATTACCATTGAAGACCCCATTGAATACCAGATAGACGGAATAGGCCAGATCCAGGTCAACCCGAAGATCAATCTAACCTTTGCCAACGGCCTGCGATCCATAGTCCGTCAGGATCCGGATGTGATACTGGTAGGAGAGATACGGGATCTGGAAACAGCAGAGATCGCTATACAATCAGCGCTGACAGGTCACCTGGTCTTCTCGACATTACACACAAATGATTCAGCAAGCGCCGTCACACGTCTTATTGACATGGGAATCGAACCATTTCTTGTCACATCTTCTGTGATTGCCATCATCGCCCAGCGACTCGTAAGGGTCATCTGTAATAACTGCAAGGAGGAATTCGATCCGGATGAAGAATCCCTACTCAATATCGGACTCACCCGTCAAATGCTGAACGGGAAAAAACTTTATCGTGGCAGGGGGTGTCCGGTGTGTCTCAATACCGGATATATGGGCAGGACCGGAATCTTCGAAATAATGATTCTTGATGATGTGATTCAGAACCTGATCCTAAAGACATCGGACGCCAATGCAATAAAAAAAATGGCCATAGAACGGGGCATGATAACCCTTAGGAATAATGGAGCCGAAAAAGTTCTTGAAGGAATTACAACCATAGAAGAGGTCTTCAGGGTCTCCCACCAGTAAGGCCCGATAAAAAGCGGCTTTATTTTTAAAGGAGAAAGAAGTGTGGGCAGATTAAAGGAAATACGAAGAACCCTACCTTTTAATACAGACATGCCCTAATCCTCCCCCCTTGAATTGAAACTCAAAACCCACGCGTGAATTCCTAATAGCAAAGGGATAAAAAATCGGACTTATCTTAGGAGAATATTTTGAAGCTTTTATTTACATCCGACATCCATGCAAGCAATACTCATCTTTTTTCAATGCTTTCCACAGCGGAAAAGGAAATGGTGGACGTCCTTATTATGGGAGGGGATCTCATTCCCCATTATCTCCCTGAGACAAAAAAATTCGGAATGCTTAGGGCCCAGGCAATGTACCTGGAGGATATTTTCATTCCGGCGGTCATGAACTTTAAAGGCAGATCCGATACGATTATCTACCTTGATCTTGGCAATGATGACTTCGGTTATAACCGGAAGATCCTTGAGAAATATAATGGAAAGCTGTTCAACCTTCTGCATTTTGAAAGGCATTCATTGACAGATGAAGTGGATATCATTGGATACATGATAGTTCCCCCGACACCTTTTAAGATAAAAGACTGGGAAAAACCGGACTCTCTTGAAAATCCCTGTATGAGAAACAACAGGGCGGTGATAGACGGCTTTATATCTTTAAATGGGATTCTCGAAGAGTACACGCTTGATTTTTCATCAAATAATACAATCAAAAAAGACCTGAATGAAATCTCAAAAATGATTAAAAAACCCTTCATATTTATTTCCCATTCTCCGCCATATAACTGTCCCCTTGATATGATACAAAACGGGCTTAATGTGGGAAGTATCAGTATCAGGAGATTTATCGAGGAATGGGCGGGGAAAGGGTTGCTTGTCGCGGCTTTCCACGGTCACATTCATGAATCACCCATGCTTTCCGGATCCATTTCTACAAATATAGGTGGAACAATATGCGTGAGCCCGGGACAGGGCACCGGCCCGGGAGCGGAATTCAGATATATTATTTTCAATCTGTCCGGAGACCGGATATCCTTTGATTTTAGTTGAATAAAATACAAATCAAAGAGGATTTATGGGGTGGCCTCAATCTGAGCCATCACATCCTGGTTGCTGAAACCCCGCAGGTTGGGAGCGCCGGAACGGCAGGATGAAACACATGCGCCGCATCCCTTGCATAGAGCTTCATTCACTATTGCAAGCCCTTTCTCATCCTGATCAATCGCCTTATAGGGACATATTGTCCAGCATACACCGCATCCGACGCATTTTCTCTGGTCCACATAGGACACGGTACCGCTCAGCGACATTTCCGCACGTGAAAGTACGGTAACGGCACGGCTTACAGCAGCCTGTGCCTGAGCCACTGATTCCTCAATGGGTTTGGGATAATGCGCAAGGCCGCACATGTATATTCCGTCGGTGGCAAAATCGACAGGCCTAAGTTTTTGATGAGCCTCAAGGAACCATCCGTCACTATCAATAGCCACCTTAAACATCCGGGCCAGATCATCAGGCCGGTTGCTCACGACAGCGCTCGCAAGTCCAACCACATCAGCATCAAAAGTAAGCTCGCGCTTGAGGATATGATCAGGGACCCTAACCCTCAGCCCTTTGCCGTTCACTTCAACCACAGGTTTTTTATCGGTATTGTAACGAATAAACAGCACCCCTCTTTCACGGGCCTCCCGGTAAAGCAGCTCTCTTTCTCCGTAGGTACGCATGTCCCTGTATAGAATGATAACCCGGCAATCAGGGTTTTCTTTCTTGAAATGGAGGGCTGTCTCCACCGAATGGGTACAGCAAACCTTGGAACAGTAAGGCCTTTCAGGTTCTCGGCTTCCCACACATTGGATAAATACGACACTGTTTGTGGTTTTGGGATCTACATTTCCCGACATAATAGCATGATCAAGTTCCAGATGGGTCATTACACCGGGGTGCTGACCATAGGCGTATTCAACAGGCTTATACTCATCCGCTCCGGTAGCGATAATTGCAACTCCGTGTTCAACTATCTCGACCTTGTCATTTTCGGCCAGGGTGGTCTTGAAATTCCCCATAAACCCGTCAACACTCTTTATCTTTGCACCTGTGTGCAGCTTAAGCAGAGGCTCCTTCTCAACCCTGGAAATAAGTTCCTTCAGATATGGACCTACTTGCTCTCCTGTAGCTGTAACCCTTAGCCTGCGTGCAGTTCCGCCAAGTTGAGTTTCCCTCTCCACCAGATGGGTCTCATATCCCTGGCCGGCCAGGGAAAGAGCGGCGTTCATACCTGCTATCCCGCCGCCTATTACAAGTGCCGCAGGATTAACCGAAAGTCTTGTCTCCTTGAGCGGCTCCAGAAGCGTAACCTTTGCCACGGCCATGCGAACCTGATCCTTGGCCTTGTCGGTTGCCTCTTTTGGAGAATCCACATGGACCCAGGAATCTTGATTTCGTATATTGGCCAGTTCAAAGAGGTATTTGTTAAGACCGGCACTTTGAAGCGTTTCCTGGAAAAGAGGTTCATGGGTACGAGGCGTACAGGCGGCTACAACCACTCGGTTAAGGCCTTGTTCACGGATTACCTGGGATAGGTTGTCCTGGGCATCCTGGGAACATGAAAAAAGATTATTCTGCACATAAACCACATAGGGCAAACTTCCGGCATATTCCGCAACAGCCTCCACATCAACAACACCTGCGATATTTATTCCACAGGAGCAGACAAACACTCCCACTTTTGGTGGCTCGCCTGTTACGTCCAGAGGCGCGGGAATTTCTTTTGTCTTTACGAGGCTACCCCGTGCTTTGGAAAGTTTTCCAGATGCGGCACATGCCGCGGCCGAAGCTTCCACTACTGAAATTGGTATATCCTTTGGCCCATTCAGGGTGCCACAGGCATAGATACCGGACCTACTCGTTGCAACCGGCTCAAATGAACTCCCTTTGATGAAATGATTATCGCCAAGTTCCACATCCAATTTCCTGACAAGCTCCACGGTGCTCCGGGGAATTTCCAGTCCATGGCTTAGGACCACCATATCAAATTCCTCTCGCCGGAGTTCCCCATCCTCGGTTGCGAATTGAATGCTAACAGAGTCATCAGGCAGTTGATCCATAGTATGGACACGACTGCGGATGAACTTCACTCCCTTTTTCTTTGCATTTTCATAATACTTTTCAAAATCCTTTCCAAATGTCCGCATGTCCATGAAAAAGATAGATACATCCAGACTGTCATGGGCATGCTCCATGGCCAGTGTTGCTTCCTTAACGGCATACATACAACAGACGCTTGAACAGTAGGGATGATCACAGGCATTCATATCCCTTGAGCCGACGCATTGCAGCCATGCTATCTTTTTCGGCTCCGTCCTGTCGGACGGCCTGACGAGGTGTCCCATTGTCGGGCCG
>JAFGDF010000131.1 GCA_016932235.1 Deltaproteobacteria bacterium
TATGTCTAAAGATCGCGGTATGGGGAGCCCTTTTACGAGCGAACTCGTTCCTGGCAAGTTTGACGCATACTGCCTTACGAGGCGGGCGGTGGGCTATCCCAGTCATTGTAATTAATGATTAAGGTGGAACGACAGGAGAAGGTCTCCGCCCGCTCTCCGAGGCGTAGGCTCTACGAGCCGGAGGCCTGGCATGCACCTTGCGCTATTATCTTGCTACCCGGGTCTTCGCCGTAAAAAGGGTTCCCCAGGCCACGGCCCTGAGACCACATGGCGCTATTTTCATGCATTGTGGAGGCCCAGAGGGCCATGAGTGTTTAACACACATTCGTTATGATATTTTTAAAAGATATTTCAATATTCAACAAGGAGTTTATTCCCGCCATGAAAAAGACCATCCTTCAGATCGTGCTTCTTCTGCTCTTTGTCTCTCTTTTCCTCACGGGATTCTTCACCCTCAAACAAACACTTCAACTGCCGTTCAGGGCGACAAATGATACCCTTCATAATGAGGAATCTTTTTTTACCCTCGATTTTTTGATCCCAGCCGGCACTCACATAGACGAAAATATGACCATACTCGAGGTGATAAAGATCCGGACCAAAGTGGGAAGATCCCTGGGTGACAAGGTAGTTCAAACTTTTCCAAAATTAGTACCGGTTAGATACCTTTACGCGGCAAACCTGTTTCTTTTTTTATTTTGGTCTTTCCTCTTCATGACTTTCTTAAGAATATTTACTTTTGTGGGGTATGGCCGGGCATTGCGAATAAGCCTGTTCCTGGGCGGCTGCACCTATTATTTCATGCCGGATTTTTTAAGCGGCATCGGTGATGACATTTTTTTTATCGGAATTGCCTTTCTGATTATAATTATCAGGGCGTATTATTCTCAGCGGAAAAAAAAAGAGGGCTAGCGGTTTGTCGGACTTTATCGAACAGTCTGCCAGGCTTCGAGATCATAGATTTTTCTTAAGCTAATTGAAAAAATGTTTTTCTTGCACTGGATTCCGATCATTTTGTACTTCATGCTGGCAGTCTTTTCCGCCGGGCATGCGCTTCTCAATAAAAAGGACCCAAGAGCTGCACTGGGCTGGATAGCGGTGTGTCTTATGTTTCCCCTGATGGGGTCATTGCTCTATTTCCTGTTTGGGGTTAACCGGATTCGCACCCGCGCTCAAAAGCTTAAAGGGTTTTTTCCTTTCCAATCTGATGACAGTTTTGAACAACCTGATGATAAGACCGACCGTGTAATATCCGGGCTGACGATATCACCGGGGCTCTCTGAAATCCTGAAAATCTCTTGCGCCGTAACAAGGAGGCCTATCCTTGGCGGGAACACTATCCAAATGCTGAGAAACGGTGAAGAGGCCTATCCCGCCATGCTGGATGCCATTGAAAAATCGCGAAATTCTCTCTTTCTTTCGACTTATATTTTTGAAACCAATAAGACAGGCATGCGATTCATCGACGCATTAAGCCAGGCCGCTCAACGTGGTGTTGACGTCAGAGTAATCATTGATGGCGTTGGCGAAATATACGGATTTCCCAGGGCCGGGACTTTATTAAAACAACGCAATGTGCGCGTGTACAGATTCCTTCCACCCAGGTTCTTTCCACCGGCATTACATATCAACTTGCGCAATCATCGGAAGATCCTTGCGGCCGATGCAAAGGAATGCTTCATCGGAGGCATGAATATCGGCGACAGGCACCTTGTGGAAAAACAGGAAAATCCCAATCGCGTGGTTGACATACACTTTCGTCTTACAGGCCCTGTTGTCAAACAGATGGAGAAGGTATTTCTTGAAGACTGGATGTTTTGCTCGGGCGAAAAGATTCCTTTCCAGGAAGCAGAGCCCATTGTGAGCAGCGGTGTTATTTGCAGGACCATTGTCGATGGACCGAACGAGGACTATGACAAGTTGTCAACCATAATATTCGGAGCCATTGCAGCGGCACGGAGCAATATCTCGATCATGACACCTTATTTTCTTCCCTCCCGTGAGATAATCGCTGCCCTGCAAAACGCTGCCTTGCGTAATGTGCGAGTAAACATCCTTATGCCCGCTAAAAACAATCTGCCGTTTGTTCAGTGGGCCACATCAAAAATGCTCTGGCAACTTCTACAAAGGGGCGTGCGGATCTACTATCAGTCGCCGCCTTTTGTTCACAGCAAGCTCCTGATCGTGGACGATCAGTACGCCCAGATCGGTTCGGCCAATCTTGACCCGAGGAGCTTGCGGCTAAACTTTGAATTAGCTGTTGAAGTGTTTGGTAAACCGGTTTCTGAAGTGCTGGCACCTCACTTTCAACATTGCCTGCAAAAATCAAGGGAAATTTCCTTTAGGGAAGTGGAGGACCGTTCTATACCTGTACGCATTCGGGACGCCATGTTCTGGCTCTTTTCGCCTTATATGTGATCAGAATTTTATCAGAATGACAACAAGCGTCATCTCTGCCATGGTTATCGGGCTGGCCACAGGCGCACCGGCTGCCTGAGGATTTTCAGGGATTCCTATCTTTTTATGTGGTCATGGAATCTTCAGAAAGATTCTTATAAAATTCATTTATCTTCCCCAGAATCTCATCAATATAATCCGCATAAAAAGGCAGTTCATGGCGATTCTCAAATAAGTATTTTTCGAAATCCATTACCTGACCATAATGCCGTTGCCTGGCGGATGAGGTCTTAAGGTCAACGGCCTTTTTCATGCTGGATCGTGTCAACTTCCATTCTCCTCTGAACAAGTCCACTTTTCGCCATCTTTCAAAATTCTTTCTCCCTGAGTATATGTTTGGAACAGCTCCGGAATCCACGAGGTAATTTAACCTCCTTGTGTCCCTGTGGCAGGCATATCTGAAATCACAAAACGGACATGTCATCTCATCCGCCGAATGATGAAAAAAACCATCTTTTATAAGGCTGAATAATTCATCGGCAAAATCATCTATCAGACAAACCCCGCTAATATCCAGGCCTTCCTTTTCCGGTGCGTTCTCTGATAAGGTCTCCATAACAGGTGAATCATTAATGAATCTCTCCTTTTTCAATGAGTAGAAAGAAGCGTAAATCTTTTTAAATCCGAATATACGTTTCATTGCCTTCATATACGAAGGCAACTGGAATGAAAGTCCTTTCTTAACCATGATCGCAGGAGGGACCTTTCCCGTTTTATAATCATATATATAAACGGTGTCATCATTCTCCCTGTCGATGTCATAACGATCTATATATCCGGATATCCTTTTCTTTCCCAATGGAACTGGCGGTTCATCTCCATGACCGAAAAATATCTCGACACCTCCTGGATTCATTCTGCCGAATTCCTTCGCTTCAAAGCGCAGAAGTCTGGCAAAAACACCCTCATTCTTTTTCTCCGATATGGATTTATCAAACGACTGTTTTTCAAGCCCTTCCAAAAAATCCCTTATCTGATATCCAAAATATTCTATGGCATCCAGAGACGGGTATTGTCTCAAATATTCATCAACGACTCGCCGGGCCAGCCGAAAGGCATTTTCAAGATCCATATCAGAAACATTCATATCCCTTTCCAATAATTTCTTAAAAAATAATTTCAGGATAGCATGCAGGTGCACGCCCATCTCTCTTGGAGAGAGCTCAACACCAAGTTCTTCTCTTGTCTTTAGTTTATAAATATCTTGAAACAGGAAGCGCATGGGGCAGTTGGCGAGATTGTCCATTTGCGACGGCGAAATCGCGCTGCTTTGGGATTCCAAAAAAGATTCAAAGACTGATGACCCTTTCGCAATACCGTCATTTCCATATAAACCATCAGAAGAATTTCTGGATAATAAAATATTGATGCCTTTTAAAAGCTCATCTATGGCAAACCCCGGTCTGACTATAGTATATTTTAATGAAAAAGGGTCGTCAGATTCCGGCATATCAAACCTTTTTTTTATATAAGCCGCATTCAGCATCTCATCACGAGCCCCTAGATAAGGGTTATCAGCCCAGCCGAAAAAATCTTCGATGGAACCATATCCATCATCCCCGAGCCCGCCCGACTTCGCCATATCCGCCAATTCATCTAATACGGGTGAAGGCCTGGTTTCCCTCTCCTCCGTGTAAACGGGATAAGACAGATACAGCTTCTTTCGATAATTTCTAAGAATCTGAAAAAACAGGTATCCTGACTGTTGAACAGGGTCTATTACCCTGGCCATCCTGTTCGGGGATTCCTGAAGAATAAAATTGATCTCTTCTCTCAACGGAAATCTGTCAGCCGTCAACCCCCCGGCAAAAATATAGTCAAATGACCTCCCTCTCGTCTCAAGCCATTGCGAAATCCTTATTACATCAGGATTTCGCTCATCAAGAAGAAAAGAATCCTTTAAACGTGACTTAAAAATAGAATAGAATCTTGAGAGAATTCCTGACTCTCCCCTGATGCGCGATAAAGAGCGTTCCAGACTTAACTCCCTTTTGCTGGCTTTTATGATCTCCATTAAAAGGGAAAACGCCTTCGTATCCCTTTTTGTTATTTTCCTCATGGTTGAAAAATCAATAGAGCCGCATCCTTTTGAAATTCCTACCAGACATTCTGGAAAACCCAGGTCTATGATTATCCTGTTAAATATCTCTTCAATATCCCCGGATTCTTGCTGGTTACTGATTTCTCTTAAGAGCTTCAGCCTCTTTTCAAGTATCCCCGCGTGAATAATAAATCTGTAATACTCCTGACAGAACTCCCCCTCTTTTCTCTCTGTATCCCTTAGCTTCTCGTTAAAATGATCCTTGATCCTTGATAACCATCTTCCTCCGGTATCTGAAAGATCAGAATCAAAATTTTTCAAACCGCATTTTTTTGCGACGTTATCGATAAAAGATATATCCGGTATGCCTGATCTGATATCACCTGAGTAAGCGTCCATAATAAGGTCTATTTTCGATGCGTCATCTTTCTGAAGCAGAAAATCCTCCGTAAACGGCTCAACAACAGACGCAAACTGGAAGGTGTTCTTGCGGTCCTGATATAAAATCGCTGAAGAGAATAACCTGAAAATATCCGTAATCTGAAACCCGTTCAGAGGGATTTCGAAAATAGAACAGAACAAGCCCGCTAACGGGTGTGAATAAAGAGGCATACCTTTAGTCAGGCTAAAAGGAATTCCATATTCCTGAAAAATCTCAAATATCAGGGATGAATATTCGCTGAGGTTCGGAAAAACAACTCGAATCCTTCCAAGATCACGGGTAATATCAAGTCCATCCTCCAGAATAATCCTCTTTATTTCTTTGGCAATAGCCCGAACCTCATCCCCTCGGTCGGGAAAGGCCCTAATTTTCAGGCTATGGAGAGGGATCTCACATTTTCCATCAGAAAAACATATCGCTTCTCCGGGATTGATCGGACTAAGCCTACTATCAGCACAAATGAAGTCAAAATCGACACCTGCTCCTTCAAGCCTCGATATCAATGACCCCGCCGAAGAGAACGACAGGTATCTGTCATAGAATCTCTTTTTCCATTCCGTGAAAAAAGCGCCATCATTCTCTGCTTCCATGAGTATGTTTAAGCTTTTTCCGTTAACCGCGAGATCTTCCCGGATTTCGAAATAATCCAACAACCACCACACTTCGGTCACCTGGAAGATCCTAAAAAGGATATCTTCTTCCACTCTTGTCAAGTGATCAAAACCGTCGAAAATAATCACACTGCTTTTCGCCACTATTGAAGGAATCTTTCCCAGATCAAGGAACAGCTTAACATGCGACAAAATATCATCCCTGTCGAATCCTTTTATTTCCCTTTTAATTTCCTCATAATCTCCGAACAGCCACACTAAATCGCTTTCAAGCGCATATCTTTCTTCACCTAACCCGGCCGCCCTCTCTTCAAGACTCATGATTTTTCCGGCCAGATCCTGAACGAACCTGTCCTGCAAATTGTTACTGACAAGCTGCGCGAAAAAATCTGAGATAGCCCTGCAGATGCCCCTTATATCATTATTGTGCTCTTTGAGACCCTGAGTTGAAGAAAAATATAAAAGTCCGCCGGGCGTTAAATTTCTCTTTGATAAAACATCTTTTATCAAAAGCAACCGGAGCGACTCGTCTATAAATCTATAAGCCTGAAATTTTTCGTGTTTGATGTCCTCTTCAAAGATCCTGTGTATCATCCCTGTCAGGGTGTCGGCCCTTCTTCTTAGCCAGAAACTGTTTTCTGATTCCAGTTCCATCACCCTGCCTCTGGTGGGGACTAGATGAAGGAAAGAACGGGTGTCAGCAGAAGTCATATTGCGCCTTAATGCCTGCTGTCTCGTTTCAATATTTCTACCCAGGAAAAAACGGATCTTTCCCATCTTCAATCAATCCTTTGCCATTCCGAAAAAATAATAATTCTTTCGGAAGCCTGCCGGAGAAGATTCCTAAATGCGGAGATGTCATTGAAATATTTTTCATTCATCCCTTATATTTTCCGCGACAGCTTCCCGGCACTGCGCATCCTGAATATATCCCTGTCCTTAACCTTCATGGCCTCATCCAGGCTCATCCCTCTTACATGATCCATTGCAGCCATAGCCGATGCGATAGCAGCAGGGCAGCCCAGCACCTGTATTTTGGCATCTTTTATCATGTTTTCCTCCAGTTTCAGGTACACCTTCATGGTATCGCCGCATGGTCCTGTTAATTCCGTAACCTGGTCGGCGTCGGAAAGACTGCCCATGTTTTTCTTCGCAAGATAATAATCCACCGCTTTATTCGAATAACCCGAACCAATGAGCAATTCTCTCATACCCTCATCGTCCGTGATATCAATATTTTGACATTGCGACATAATTCCTCCCCCAGCAGCCTGTCGGACTTTGTCCTTCATGCTCCTGAAAATATTTAAAACAGGAAAGTCTTTTAACGGTGGAAGCCTTGGAAGCAGCATAAGTGTGTAAGACGTATGACGGGCCTCCGGCTCGGAAAGACTACACCTTGGAGAGCCGGAGGAATACCGCTCGGTTGTTCAACCCAAATCCGTCCCCATGACGAATGATATCAGATAGACGTATCGGTATAAACCGAATAAAACCTAATCGGATTCTACCGGCTCAACCCAGACAATGTTGGCCTTGTTGATAAAAAGGACCTTTCCCGAGCCCTCTTTAAGTTCAGCATCAGACAGGACGATAAACGGGCTTTCCGTTTTGGTAAAAAGATCGGAAACCCTTTCCTTTATTCCCAGGTTGACCTTTCCCAGGAGGGTTGAACCATCCGTGGTTCTCACGCTGATATACCTGTACTCCTTTTTATAAGTATCTCTTCCATCATCCATTCCGGATCCCTCTCTTCATTAAAAATCAATATGCACAAAATTATACAATACGCATTTTAATGCAGCTTTGCCCGGTTGGCCAAAATCCACCATCAAATCAAAGACAATAAGTACTGTTGCCGGATTTTGGCGTAACCCTGGCCACCAGCATGGCAGATGGCGCCCTGATGGTGGATCAGGGTTGGGGAATTCTCTTGACAATAATACCACATGAAATAACATATTCATACAATAATTTCAGACGGAAGGATCCATGTTAAAAAAATTGATGTTTTCATATCTTCTGTCAATTATGTTTCTTCTCCCTGCTGTCTGTGTAAAAGAGGAAACAGGCCTTCAAAGACTCGCCAAAAGTATTGTCAGTTCATCAAACTCCAATGACCTGAGGATGGATAAGATCGAAAAATGGGTAATTCAAAATATTAATTACAAAAGTGATATCAAGCAATTTAATATGATGGAACGATGGACGCTCCCCACAGAGACACTTCAAAGACGCAGCGGTGACTGCGAAGATGGATCCATTCTTCTGATAGCTCTGGCGACGGCTGCGGGCATATCTCCGGAACGGCTCAGGCTTTACGTCCCCATCAGGGTCCCAAGCGGATGGCACGCATGTGCAGCCTACAGGAGAGAAAATGACGAAAAATGGGTATGGATGGAATGGGCATGGAAACGAAACAGTGCATTTTTACCGGTTGAGAGAAGAAAGACTATTGATGAAGTGCCCGCCTATTCACGATTAGGGACATATCTGAGTGTATCAAGCCTTAATCCCTTCAATATGGAATGGGGTAAAGATTAAGAAAAATATTTGACAAGAACGATCAATACCCCTCCACGGGCTCTTTTCCAGGGGCCTCTATACCACGGCGTTCGAGCAATGAACCGTCCAGCCTGTAGAGATTAACAAGTGCCTTCAGGTTCCCTATAGTTGCGTTTATTTCATTGATCTGGCTTCTAACAAGATCCCTTTGTGCCTGAGCGACCAGAAAGCTTGTCGATTTGCCAACCCTGAATTTTTCTGTCTCTATTCTCACCTTTTCCTCTTCAATCTCCCTTGTTGCGGTTGAGGCTGCGATCTGTTGCCTGGCGCGATTGACTTCAATATACCCCATCCTTACATCCAGCTCCACAAGCTGGGACAGGTTGCTTAAGGCCTCCTGCGCCCGACTTTTAGTAAGAAGCGCTCTTCGGTGACGTGCATTTGAATCACGATTGTGAAAAGGCAATTCAGCCCTGATGCCAGCCATGAGATCATAAGTGTCTCCACTCATGTTGCCGAGTGAATCCCCAAAAGATGTCGAATATCCCGTCTTCCCCAGCGAGATAAACAGATCCATCCTGGGAAGTATCCCATTCTTTGTCTTTACCAGCTCAAGCTCCTGCCGTTGTATGGCCAGCCTGGCCTGGTTCATATCAGGCCTGATACGCATGGCAAGATCAATATGATCGGCAAGCCTGTCAGGTTGGCCGTACGGGAGAAACGGCTTATCCGTAAGGATAATTTCCCTGTCCCAGAAATCCGGAACGTCGGGATTCAGCAACCTGATAAGCCGGAGACGGGCCGCCGCCATCACATTCTGCGCATCAATAAGCTCCTGCCGTCTCAAGGACACCTCCGCCTGAGCCGCAACCATCTCAGTCTCCGCAAGCCTCCCCACATTAACGATCTCTCTGGTTTCATCAAGCTGCTGTTCTGCCAGCTTCAACGATTTCTCATAAATCCCAATCCGGTAACTTGCCAGCAGATATTCCCAGTAGCTTGTTTCCACATCAGAAACCAAGGCCTCGGTAAATCCCCGTAATTCGAATTCGGAAAATGAGGTATTTAAACGCGCCTGTCTGAGTGTCGCCAGATTCTCATCCGTTCCTCTGCCCTTGAGAAGGGCCTGGGTAATGCTCAATCCCGCCCTGGATTCATAACGTCTTTCAAATCTGTCGGAACTTGTTCGCCCCGCATCAATCCCGATGCTGATATCCGTTCCATAAGGCAAGAATTCGGAAACAGATAAATCAACATCCTTTGCGCTGCTTCCAGAGCTTGATGTTAGAAGCTGCCCTAAAGGATGGTCTTCTTCCCTGGAGATTGAAACACCCGCTTTTATCTTCGGGTCAAAGACCGCAAGCTCCTGATCCTCGTATGTTTTCTGAATCGCAGGATTAAATCGCTCCACATCGAGCGCCCGGTTATTTTCAAGGGCCATCAGGACGGCTTCCTGCACACTGAGCCTGAATGGGATTGTTTTTACGTCCCTTTTTCCGGAAATTCCTGCCACACCATGAGCTTCCGATAAGTCCCTGTCGATCGGTTTTTCTCCTGCATGGTCTCCTGCGCCTGAGCCTGGTGGAGAGAAGAGAATGAAAATATTGAGGTAAAACACGATCAGGAATATTTTAGAGACAGACATGGGGGTGTTTCTTAAAAACATGGCTAAATATCTCCCTCAACGGAACCTTTTTGTATTGAAACCTGTTCCAAATGATCTTCAGAACCATTTCCTTCGCCGGCCCTTTTTGAGCCACCTTCTATAAAAGAATATACAACAGGCACGAATATCAGGGTGATGATCATGGAGCTCAAAAGGCCGCCGATAACCGCCCTTGCCATGGGGGCCTGTGCTTCACCCCCCTCACCGATTCCCAGTGCCAGAGGGATAAGGGCGAGGCTGGTAGTTAAAGCGGTCATAAGTATTGGCCTTAGCCTTCTGCGTCCCGCTTCTTCAATAGCGCTGTACATGGATATGCCGTCGCGCCTGCGTAGAAGGTTTATGTAATCCACAAGCAGGATGGCATTATTGACCGCTATCCCCCCGAGTATGATACATCCTATGTAAGTCTGAACATTGAATGTCGTATCCGTCAAAATAAGCATCAAGATTACACCTATGGCGGCCAGAGGGACCGAGAACATTACCACAAAAGGGTCCCTAAGCGATTCATATAGAGAGGCCATAATCATATAAACCAGGAGAAGAGCCAGGATAAGTCCCAGCCGGAGTTCATTAAATGCCTTTTGTTGTTCCTCATAATCTCCTCCGAACAGAACGCTGAAACCGTCAGGCACGGGAATGGAACGGATACCCGCCCGGATGTCCTCGAGTACTGCGCCTAAATCCCTCTCCGTATAGTCGGCGATTATTCTAACGACCCTGTTCTGATCCTTTCTCTCAATCAGCGCCGGCCCGGTCCTGGGCCTTACCTGAACCACATTTCTCAGCACAACATGCTTCCCTTCCGTATTACTCAGGGTCAGATCAAGCAGCTCATCTGTACCCAGCTTATCGGCATCTTTGATTTTCAAAAGAATCGTGAATTCATCACCCGCATCCCTGTAATTTCCTGCTCTATCCCCGGAGATCACTGACTGAAGGAACTCCGCGATCTGAGAAACGGTAAGGTTCATATCCGAGGCCCTCTTACGATCCACCAGGATCATCTCTTCGGGGCTGCCCACCTCCCTGCTAAGACGCACATCGGTGATACCGGGGACATTCACTATAACCTCCCGGACTTTGTTGGCCAGCATATCGGAAATCGTTAAATCATGGCCGCGAATATCCACCTCTATCCTGTCGGAGCCGCTCATCCTTAAGAACATCAGCCCTTGCCCGGGCCTGACACGAACAGTGACCCCTGGAATATTTGATATCCTGCGGCGCAGTTCATTTGCGATATCCTCACTTGAGCGATCGCGTTCCGAAAGGTTATTCAGATTAATTCTCATATTGCCCGCGTGAGAGGTTGTTCTCCATCCTGATCCACCGATTGACGTCACCATATTATGAACCTCAGGGACCTCTCTCCTCACAGTTTCTTCAATACCGGCAAGAACCTTATCCACAAGCTCGACCCTGGTACCGACGGCCATCTCGACGTTTATGCGCACCTCACCTTCGTCGGTGCTCGGCATAAACTCGACACCAATAAAGGGGATAAGGATTAAACATCCAACGAAACATGACACTACAAGAAATATTACAATCACCCTGTGTCTCAAACTAAAATGCAGCAGGAGTCTATATCTTTCCTCCAGCCCTGAAAATGCCCCGTTGCAGGCCTCCAGGAAACGTCTCAGGACCGATGTTTCATCCCTTTTCATCCCTCCATAATTATTTAAAAACCTTGCGGATAGCATGGGCACAAGGGTAAGGGATATCGCCAGGGCGCAGATTATAGACAATGCCACCACATAGGCAAGCGGCTTGTACATTACACCCGCCATGCCCCTTACAAAAATCAGGGGCACGAAGACTGCCAGTGTTGTGAGCGTGCTTGCCACAATGGCCGGCGTCACCTCCTCCGTTCCCTTTATTGCGGCGATCTCGGATTCATATGATTCCCGCATGCGATAGATGTTTTCAAGCACCACAATGGAATTATCAACAAGCATGCCCACACCCAGGGCCAGGCCTCCCAGTGTCATCAGATTCAAGGTAAAACCCGTGAAATAGATAAAAGAGAATGTTGCTATGATTGAAATAGGGATGCTCAGGGCAATAATGGCGGTGCTTTTAAGACTGCGCAAAAAGACTATCAACACCAGGATTGCCAGAAGGCCTCCGTATAGCAGGGTATTCCCCACGTTCGTTATGGATCGCTGGATATAATTGGAAGTATCGAGGATTGGTGTTATTTCAATTTGAGGGATATCTCTGTTGATGCTTTCCAGCTCTTTTAGCACCGCTCCGGCCACAGCCACGGTATTTGTTCCCGACTGCTTATTCACGCCCAGATGGATTCCGGGCCTGCCGTTAACCCGGATTATCCTGGTGACTTTCCGCCAGCTGTCTTCCACTTCGGCGATCTCCCTGAGAAGTATGGGAGCGCCTTCCCTGACGATTATAATAGTCTCGCGGAGCTCGTTGAGGTCTGTATACTCCCCCGGGGTTCTTATCAGCACGTCGAAGTCACCTCGTTCCAGCGACCCTGCGGGGATATTCACGTTCTCCGATATGATCTTTTTCTGTATCTGGCCCATGGACAATCCCAGGGCCTTTAACTTATCCGCATGGACGTTTACGTGTATTTCACGTTCAAGCCCTCCATGTACATCAAGAGAGGCAACACCGGGGAGCCTCTCGATACGATACTTAACCTGATCATCAATAACCCGCCTCATCTGGATGGGATCAAGGTTGCTGAAAGCGCCCAGGATGAGGACAGGGAAAGCGGCCATATCAAATTTGCGCAATATCGGCCTGTCTATTCCCTCCGGAAGCCGGGACATAACACGATCCAGCCGGTCCCTTATGTCATTTGACGCGGTATCCAGGTCAGTCCCCCATGAAAAAGATACCCTGACATTGCTGGATCCCTCGGAAGATGTTGAGGAAACTTCCTCCACACCCGGAACCGCAATAAGGGCTTGTTCTATAGGGCGCGTAATCAGCTCCTCTATCTCCTCAGGGCCGGCGTTCTCATATGTCGCTGATATGCTCACGGTGGGATAAGTTATGTCCGGCATGAGATCAATGGGTATCCGGGTTAATGAGACTATTCCAAGCAGTATCACTATCAGGACGACCATTGTCGTGAAAATAGGGCGGCGTGTTGCTAGGCGAGATATTTTCATGAATTCCGCCCCGGCGCTTTCCCCTCAGGGAAGTTCCAAACCCGTCCAGCGGGTCCCGGCTTCCCTTCATCGGGGAGTATGATTTTCGTCCCGTCTTCCAGCAGATGCTGCCCCATAGTAACCAGGTGTCCTGAAATAGGAGGATCGGTTACTTCTGCCCGATCGCCGTCGATAATCCCTAACGTGACTGGAACAAACCCGGCCTTTTTATCCATGAGATCGGCGATAAAGATCCCCGAACGGCCCTGTCGTTTCACCACCGCACTTAGCGGTATAACAATTGAGTCAGGGTGTATCTCGAATTCGATCTGGACTCGTACAAACATGCCGGGTTTAAGCAGGTTATCCTGGTTGGGGACCTTGATCTCCACCCTGGCCTGACGGGAAGCCTCCTTGATGAGCGGAGCGATCCGTAGGATCTCCCCGGCAAATTCTCTTCCGGGGTACACATCGGTCTGAACAACGGCTTTCTGTCCCATCTTTACCTTTGAATAATCCCTTTCGATAACATGAATGACTGCTGTTAGCGTGCTTATATCCAGTATGGAGACAATCGATGTGTTCGGTGAGAGCATGCTCCCTTTGTCAACAAAACGTTCACCAACAACCCAATTTTGGCCGTCCCCACTGATTCCGGAAGCCCTGATTTCGGTATAGGATAAGCGAACCTCCGTAGCTTTTAAAGCAGCCTTTTTCTGTTCGACCTGGGCAGCAGAAACCTTATATCTGGCATCCTGCGCCATGAAATTAGCTTCCGCCTCATCCAGTTCCGACTCCGAGGCTATCTTCTTCTTTCTGAGTTCTCTGACTCTCGTCAGTTCTCTTTCGGCAATGACAAGCTTGTTCCGGCCTTCTTCCAGATTGGCGCGGGCGACTTCCAATTCGGCCCGGGCCTGATCCACCTGCTGCTTATATTCATCATTATCCAGTAGGGCGATCAACTGATCTTTTTTAACCAGGTCTCCCACCTCAACAAGGATATTTTCCAGCCGTCCGCTTACCTTGGGGGCGACGACAAACTGTGAACGTGGATACAGGGTGCCTGTATATGAGCCGATATCCCTTATCAAGGCCCTTTCCACTCTCTTAATCTCCACCGCCACTGAAGGGTTCCTTCTAATAAAGTTATCATTTCCATCCATGGATGAGACTCTCAAATAGATTTGCCATCCCAGAAGACAGAGAATGAGCAATAAAATTAAAATCCCGATAATCTTTTTCAAAATGCCACCTTGTTTAGATTGATGTTTTATTATAAACGAAATTTTTATTTATTCAAAAATTTTGATATTATAATAA
>JAFGDF010000013.1 GCA_016932235.1 Deltaproteobacteria bacterium
CACAGCTTTTGAAGATTTATCTCAAAGACCTGAGGTCTATCAACTCATACGGGAATATATTGATCAATTGAATCAGGATCTACAGACAGGCACGCAGATAAAAAGAGTCGTACTTCTCAATAAAGAATTTGATCCTGATAAAGGTGAGCTGACCAGGAATCTGAAATTACGAAAGGCTTTTTTAAGAGATCGTTACCGGGATCTGATTGATGCGGTCTATAAAGACAGGAACGAAGTATCACTCGAATCACAGGTCAGTTCCAGAGATGGACAGACAAATATTATCTCAGCAACTCTTAATATCAAAAATATTTAAAGGGTATGCCGCATGACTTTTTTTCTGCAATTAGTCGTAACCGGTTTTTCGCTCGGGATGGTTTACGCGCTTATCGCCATAGGCTTTGTTATTATTTTAAAATGCTCTGATGCATTTAATATTGCACAAGGGCATTTTGTCATGATAGGCGGGTACCTGGGTTTTACATTTCTAGTCCCTTTGGGCCTCCCCATATGGGCCACCCTGTTATTTTCCATCTTCGTCGCCATTGTAATGGGCTTGTTGATCGAACGCCTTACTCTACGTCCTCTGATAGGTCAGCCTGTTCTGGCGGTAATTATGATGACAATTGCCCTGGCAACCGTTTTAGAGGGAATCGCCACACTCATCTGGGGCGGCGAATATAAGGCCTACCATGGCGTTTTGCCGACCATGTCTTTGAATCTGGGTGAGATATCCATCCCGTCGGAATCTCTCATAGGGCTTGTGGTCTCCGTAGTTTCCGTCATACTCCTCTTGATGCTTTTTCGCTACACAAAGATAGGACTTGCAATGCGTGCGACCGCCGAAGATTTACAGGTAGTCCAGAGTCTTGGCATTCGCGCTACCACAGTATATGCCGTTTCATGGATAATAGCATGTGTGGTTGGTATTATTGGCGGCATCCTTTTAGGAGGAGTGTCAGGTGTTATGATAAGCCTTGCCGATATTGGCTTGAAGGCCTTTGCTGTTGTTCTTCTTGGTGGTGTCAATTCCATCGGCGGCGCCATATTTGCGGGGATAATTTTAGGCATACTCGAAAATATTGCTGCGGGTTATCTGGACCCGCTGTTGCCCGGCGGCGGAGGACTGGCTAATGTGTTTCCTTTTATTGTCATGATTATCGTGTTGGTCTTCAGACCACATGGTCTCTTTGGACTGGCTACTATAGAAAGGATATGATTCATGGGTTCTCATACAGGCACTTTTCACGAAAATTATATCCAGGATATGGCAATTTTCCATAGGAAATCGCATTGGGTCATGTTATTTTTATTCCTGGCTTTCCTTTGTATCTGCCCGTTTTTTTTTAGTAATCGCGTACTGACAATCCTGACTATAATCGGAATTGCCGTAATAAGTGTTCATGGATTGAGTATTCTCACTGGTTATTGCGGTCAGATATCCATGGGACATGTAGGTTTTATGGCTGTGGGAGGTTATACATCGGCCATTTTGACCGCAAAGTTAGGCTGGCCCTTCTGGATAACCCTTCCGTGTGCCGGGCTCGCAGCCGGTTTTGCCGGACTCATATTCGGCCTTCCGTCGCTTAAAATTAAGGGATTCTACCTTATTATGGCGACTGTGGCCGCGCATTTCATTATTGTCTGGCTGATTCTGCAGTTGCGCTCGCTTACCGGAGGGGCCGATGGCTTTGCCGTTCCCAGACCTGAAGTGGCCGGGTTTATTTTTAAAACCAAAGCGAGCTACTTTTACCTTGTAACGATCATCGCCGGCATTGCGACGTATACAGCACAAAACATCGCTCGTACCAGGGCAGGGAGGGCTTTTGTAGCTATTCGAGACAATGAGCTGGCGGCCGAGGTTATGGGAATCAATCTGTGGAGTTATAAACTGCAGGCCTTTTTTATTGGTTGTGTATATGCAGGTGTAGCCGGTGCGCTGCTGATCCATTACTATGCATGGGCTTCTGTTGAATTATTCCCATTTATGGATTCGGTATGGTATCTGGGGATGCTTATTGTTGGCGGCATGGGAAGGACATCAGGTGCTATCTTTGGTGCGGTTTCACTCAAACTGCTGGATGAGGGCGTAACCATTGTCGGTCCTGTCCTGGCAGCAACTTTCCCAGCCATAGCGGCTCAAGCCGGGGCTTCACTGGGACTTATTGCCCGGGGGTTAGTCATCATATTATTCCTTATTTTTGAACCGAGAGGGCTTTTTCATCTATGGGAAAAGATTAAAAATTATTTCAGGCTGTGGCCTTTTTCCCATCAAGATGAATAGGATTAGGAGGGGATGCTATTAATGAAAATAGCTTGTAATTATAAGGACACATCACATTTGAAAGGAGGAAAAAAATGACACAGAAAAGATTAACATCATTTTTTTTAGTTGTAATGGCGATGGTTTTTCTTTTACTTCCCACAGGCCCTCAGGCGAAAACATTATATATTGGGGGTACTATGGCGCTTACCGGCGCCTTTGCCGAGGATACCGCGGCGGTCCTGGCGGGTTACGAAGACTACGCAAAGTATGTGAATGAGACAAAGAAGATGGCTCCGTGGCGAGATGAAGCATTCCCTTCTGACATAACCCTGGAAGTATTGTGGCGGGACGATGAATTAAAGCCACCCAAGTCGCTGAGTATATATGAGGAGCTTAAAGATAAGGGGATACTTGTTTTCAGGTGTTCGAGCTCAGGAGCGGCTCTGGCATTAAAGGACGTTATGTTCAAAGATGGAATGGGAGCTCCGAGTATGGCTACCGGAGCGTATCTGATGCAGCCGCCGCAATCCGTTTTCTCTTATTATCCCATCTATACTGATTCTTTGGCTGCAATCGCTGATTGGTTTAAGGAGAGCTGGAAGGGACAAGGGAAGCCAAGGGTAGCTTATCTGAATTGTGACCACCCTATGGGGAGATCGGTTGATATTCCTGAAATGAAGGAGTATCTGGAGAACTCCGGGTATGAGTTTGTCGGCTCACAGTATGTCCCCCTGGTGCCGAGCACTCCTCCAACAACGCAACTTTTATGGCTTAAAAAGAATAAAGTGGATCTTGCTGTTGGCGTCATGATAAATCCCGGTTCACAACCGACTGTAAAAGAGATGGTCAGACTGGGGATGGGTCCTCATCTGGATTACAAGATAACATTTGGCTGTGCTACTCCAAGTCATATGCCTGTTTTCACTCCGGCGATGGGCAATTTGGGAGACGGTTTTGTCGTGGCAGGGGGTTTCCCCCCTTTTGATGACCTTGATACGCCGGGTATCAGATTTTGCCATGACGCCCAGTCCCATCGAAGCAAAAAGATAACACATATCATGTATATCGGCGGTATGCTTGAGGCCATGATTCAGGTTGAGGCATTACGACTCGCCTTGCAGAAGGTACCTTATGAAAAGCTTACCCCCAGAGATGTTTTGGAACAGGGTTTTTACAGGATTAAAGATCTGGAGACAGGCGAATTAAGCTCGGTACCCTTGACCTACGGGCCGGGTGATATTGAGGGTGTTGATAAGATTCGTGTTGACCAGCAGATTAACGGTAAAATAGTTAAACAGGGTGTTTATCCTTGCCGACATCTGTATTAGAATATCTGATAATCGTTTTGTCTCAGGGGCTCCGTCGCCTGATTGGGCCCCTGACAGTCTCCTGGATGTTTATCATCAGGATAAACTATGGTTCAACGACGACTTTAATTGAATCAAAGGGATTAATCGCAGCTTCAAATGCCTCTGTAATCTTATCCAGCGGGAAAAAATGAGTGACATGCTTATCAGCTGAAATTTCCCCGGACTGGATAAGTTCGACCGCCTGAGCCCTCCGTATTGACCTGTTAGGCAGGGTAAGCCAGGCGCAGTGCATGGATATTCCCCCTTTCTGGGTCAGATTGGAGTGAGGCTTTTCCGGGCGTTGCAGACTTGGATTAAAAAGGAATGGACCGTCATAAAAGGCTCCCAGCCAAATATCCCCATGAGGCTTAACCGCATCAATGGATTTTAAAAATGTGGTTTCTCTTCCTGCTGTCTCTATAACGACATCCGCTCCTCTGCCCGAAGTTTCCGCCATAATGACGGAGACAGGATCATCTTGATTTTCATTAACGACTATATCAGCGCCAACCTCCCTGGATTTCTTAAGACGTTTTTCTGAAAGGTCACATACGATTATTTTAATGTCTCCCATTTTCTTCAACTGGGCGACAGTGGCCAGTCCCATTAACTCCTGGCCCATAATGGCCACGATATCACCTGCCTTGGCCTTGCTGGCCAGCCCTACGCCAACGCTCACCGGTTCAATAAGAGAACCGTCGCGATGGCTCATATCTTTCGGAAGGATAGTGATATTTTCCATCGTAGCAAAAGGGAATCGCATATATTCAGCGAATCCGCCGTTTATCCAGGTCCCGGCTGTTCCCAGTTCAAAATTTTCACATTTTATATAGTCCTTGCTCCTGCATGCGCCGCACTTACCGCACGGCCGGTATGCGAGCCCATAAACCTTGTCACCCATGTTTACACTGGAAACTTTGGAACCGATCTCTATTACATCCCCGCAGAACTCATGGCCCAGAACAATTTTTGGGGCGTGATCCAGCAATCTATTCTTATACCTGGGGATATCCATCAAAGGACATATTCCGCAAGCCCCAATCTTGATCACTATTCCCTCTTCTCCCGCCTCAGGTCGTTCAAGCTCTTCAACCCTGATGTCACGGGGTCCGTAATAAACAGCCGCTTTCATTTTCATCTGTTTCCCTTTCTCTTAAATTATCCTATGATTCAGTCTTTATATATAATAGTATTCGGCGTATGTCATTCGAATTTCATCACGTCATGCCCGCGAAGGCGTGCATCCAGAAATTTTAAGTGACGGCTCATGAATATGGATTCCCGCCTGCCGGACTGTGTAATAATTCGTCATTCCGGCCAAGCCCCGTGAAACGGGGCGCTAGCCGGAATCCAGTAATTTACTCAATAACGGGATGAAGATTGAAAAGGAAATTTTTTGGAATAAACATAATGTTGAAAAAGATCTGCAGATAAAGGAATACACTATGCAAGGAAAAACCCCTTATGGTTGTAAAATTCCAAAAGAAAAACTATCCCTGGTAAGAAGACATTTCAATGTTGTGGCCGATAGGTATGATCTTATGAATACTCTCCTCAGCTTTGGAATTCATTACTACTGGAAGAGGATTGCGGTTAAGGCACTGGACCTTAAAAAGGGAGATATTGTTCTTGACCTGTGCGGCGGCACTGGAGACCTATCTGTCCTGGTTTCAAAGAAGGTCGGGGCCGCGGGGAAAGTTCTGCTGTATGATATTAATCTACTCATGATTAAAAAGGGAATTCTGCGAAATGTATCTTCATCCGCAAGACCGAACATCTATCATATAAAGGGGGATGCGGAAAGAGTATCATTTCATGAAAATTCATTTGACGCGGCAGTAGTTGGATTCGGGATAAGAAACCTGACATACCCTGAAGCCGGATTCAGGGAGATGCACAGAGTCTTAAAACCCGGTGGAAAAATGGTTTGCCTGGAATTTTCTCAGCCCACCATCCCTTTGTTCAGGCATGTTTATGATTTATATTCTTTTTATCTTATGCCTTTGCTGGGGGGTCTTATTGTGGGCTCAAAGAGCGCGTATTCTTATCTGACAGAATCTATCCGAATGTTTCCATCACCGATGGAACTGGCAGAAATTATGAGGCGGGCCGGTTTCGGGAACATAAAATACAGACGATTAACAAATGGTATTGCTGTTGTTCATCGAGGAGTAAAACAATGACCCTCTCGACCGTCAATTGCAGGAATATAATAAAGCCGATATAATCACCCCCTTGACGTCTCTCAAAAAGATCATTGCTCCATCCTGTCACAGACTTATTCCTTCCTGCTGGATTTGTTGGTAAAACGGCACAGTCCGATATCTAAAGAATAATTGAATTACTTCTGGTTCATGTATTTTGCCATGCATCCGGATATTCTATTCGTAATGCATGTGACTTAGATTGAATCACATATACATCCTTTCAAAATATAAGAGCTAATAGGAGACTTAACCCCTTCTCAACTACAAACAGAGGAAGTTCATCATGAAAATTTCCCAGAGTATCGGGCATTTTTTCAATTATCAGCAACTTCATTAACCTCTTTTTCTCACTCCGGATAATTTCCGCTGCGGTTTTCCTATCCACTGCGAGCGGGCTTCACGATTAGGCACTGGTGATCCGTAGTCAAAAGCACATAAGGTGCGTTGCTCGGCCTCATAACCGATAATTCGATTGATAGCGTGCACCATATTCTTGTCTTCTCCCGTAACAAAGGTAAATGCCTCACCGCTGCGGGTTGCCCTGCCTGTCCGTCCGATGCGATGAATGTATGCATCAGGAGTGGACGGGATATCATAGTTAATGACATGAGAGATCCGGGTAACGTCAATGCCGCGAGCGGCGATATCGGTTGCCACAAGAATTTGAAATGTTCCATCGCGAAAGCCATCCAGTGCTGCCTGGCGGCGTGTCTGGGAAAGGTTCCCCTGCAGTGAAGCTGATCGGTATCCTTCGGCAACAAGTTTTTTATCCAAGCTCTTGGCCCGTTGTTTGGTTCGCGTAAAAACCAGAACCGACCTTGTATTGGTGTTTCGCAGCAGCATCAACAGCAGCGCCGTTTTTAAGTGCTGGGCTACGGGGTAAAGGGCATGACTGACAGTATCAGCCGGTGCGGTTATTCCTACCTGGATGGTGGCTGGATCTTTCAGGATATCCCCGGCCAGGCTACGGATTTCTGGGGGCATGGTGGCCGCGAAGAGCAGCGTCTGGCGCTTTATTGGAAGATGTTTCAAAATTTGCCGGATATCAGGAAGAAATCCCATGTCAAACATCTGATCGGCCTCGTCTATAACCAGCGCTTCCAGTTTGGAAAGGACAATGCAATTACGTCGGATATGGTCAAGAAGCCGGCCAGGGCAGGCAACAACAATATCGGCATGCTTCAGTTCCTGAATCTGTGGATTAATTCCCACGCCGCCGTAAAGGGTAACGCTTCTTATGCCAGTCTTACGCCCCAGGGTTTCGATAGCCTGATGAATTTGTTCGACAAGCTCGCGGGTGGGGGCGATTATCAGGGCGCGGACGCGTCCGCATTTACTACCCACCAGTCGATTGAGTATCGGCAGAACAAATGCCGCTGTTTTACCTGTGCCGGTTTGGGCCATACCCATTACATCACGACCATTTAACACCTGCGGGATTGATCGAGCCTGAATCGGGGTCGGAGTTTTATAACCCGCTGCTGCAATGCCTTCGGCAACGGATGGATGAAAATCAAATGTTTTAAAGTCC
>JAFGDF010000132.1 GCA_016932235.1 Deltaproteobacteria bacterium
CAGACCCCTCAGACGTAAAAATCACCTTTAAATCTATTCATCTCCGTTATGACGTTGAATTCGGAGCCTTCGCATTTCTCGAAACAAACCCCTTTACCGAGCATGAAAACACTCACTTCATCGCCCTTTTCCACGCCGGTATTGGCCAACCGCATCGCATTGTAGATGGTCTCGCAGTCATCCGTAGTGATAATAAAAAGAACATTCATGCCTGATTCCTTTTCTATAGATCTATCCTTTTCTACAGTTCATTTTAACAGAGACAACACGTTAAAATTTGGACATCCTTACCGGGATATTTTTGAATTCGGGCATCTTTGAGCGCGGGTCGAGAAAAACACCGGTAAGGGTGTTTGCAGATGTTTCAGAGAAATGAAAGGGCATGAACAGCACCCCCTTGCTGACTCTGTCCGTAATGTAGGCATGTAATATGACCTCCCCCCTGCGAGAAGTGATCTTCAGATCTTCTCCGTTTTTCACATCCGCAGCGGCTGCATCAAGCGGGTTTATTTCTACATATGCTTCCGGCACAATTGAGGAAAGGGTTTTCGATCGCCTGGTCATCGTGCCCGTATGGGCGTGGTGTGAATCCCTGCCCGTCAGAAGCATGAATGGGTAATCCGCGTCAGGGTTTTCCATAGGCAACCGGTGTTCAACCGGCATAAACAATGCCCTGCCTATGGGGAAGCTGTCTTGGTGAAGATGTTCCGTACCCGGATGCGCCTCATCCGGACATGGCCATTTTATCCCATCCTCTTCGATCCTTTGATATGAAATGCCCTGATATGGCGGAGTGAGACGACGGATTTCGTTGAAAATTTCTTCGGGTGACGAATAATTCATTTCATAGCCCATCTGTTTCGATAGATCGCGAATGATCTCCCAGTCCGCCATTGCTTGTCCGGCTGGATTGATCGCCTTGCGGATACGCTGTACTTTTCGTTCCGTGTTTGTGAATGTCCCGTCCTTTTCAGCAAAACTGCATGCTGGAAAAACGACATCTGCAAAGGTGGCAGTTTCCGTTGGAAAAATATCCTGGACAATCAGGAGATCCAGCCGGTCAAGCCTTTTTTTGATTGATTTAAGGGACGGAGCGCTTACGGCGGGATTGGCGCCTACAATGTACATGCCTCTTATTTCCTCTCCGGCCGGCGACAAAAGCATCTCAGAAAGCGTTAAGCCTGGAGCAGCAGGTATGCTCACACCCCACTCCTTTTCAAACTTACTCCTTTTCTCCCCGTCGGATACGCTCTGGAAACCCGTAAGCACGGGGGGAAGCAAGCCCATATCGCCTGTTCCCTGCACGTTCGCCTGCCCCCTGAGAGGATTCACCCCTGTACCCTCTTTTCCGAAATTACCAGTAAGGAGAGCAAGGTTTACAAGTGAAAACACATTATCCGTTCCAAAACTGTGCTCGGTGATGCCCAGTGTGTAGGCTATCATCGCCCGCTGCGCTTTGCCATAGACCCTGGCGGCGCTTATGATGAGATCACGATTTACCCCTGTGATTTCCTCAACAGTTTGAGGCGTATAACCTTCTACGAGGGCCTCCAATTGCTCAAACCCCTTTGTGCGCTCTTCAATGAATTTGCGGTCTGTCAAGTCTTCCTTGATAAGGACGTGCATGATGCCGTTTATCAGGGTGCCACTTGGCCAGCAGCCTTCTATAGTTTGATTTGATCTCCGCCATGGTCGCCATTTCCGGGAGCTCAAGGATTTTTCTCGCCTTAGAAATTTCATCGAACTTGCTCATTTTCATCTAAATTGGTTTCCCTTTCTTTTAAGTTTGGAAAGCAGAAACGTCGCCCCCCTGCGGGACAAGCCGAGTTTATCGGCCAGTGTATGTTCATCCAGTGTCCCATGTTTATCTAAAAGCGCCTGTGCCTCCGCCTCCAGTTCCTCCAGCCAATCTTCAAACAATACCAGGATCTCGGGATCGGTCACGGCCCTCAATTGTTTGGAATGGGTGATCTTCTCCACAAGGCTCTGACACATTTTCGTCGGATCGACACCTTCGTCCATGCATTCCGCCAGTCAGAGATGGACCATGCCGGCCACCTTGTCGTCTCCCGCGCTCCCCACGAGATTGACGATGAATTGAACCCGATCATCTTCATCAAGGAGCTTAAAAAGGTTCTTGAGTATGATGGCCAGGGAAGATACCGCCTCCCCGGGCTCCATCTGCTCAATAATCTGTTTGAGTTTTTCCGCGCTCATGATCATCTCCTGAATCTAAAAAGCATTTCTTTGTGCCAGAAGCCCTTTTGCAAAGGCATCAAGGTTTTTAATGATATCCAGAACTTTATGGTCGGCAATTTCGTAATAGATAAACGGTCCATTCCTTTCAACCTGAACCAGGAGTGAGCGTTTCAATTCTTTTAGATGATGAGAGACAAGAGGCTGGGAAAGCTTGAGTTCCTCAACGATACGAGATACGGATTTCTTTTCATCGCCTATGCACAGGAGAACTCTCAACCTGTTCTCATCCGAGAGGCTTTTGGCCAAAAAAGCAATGGAGTCGAATCGAAAATCGAGCTGATGAGAATTTTTTGAGTTAGGCCCCTGCAATTGCCTCTCCGTGGTTGTCCAGTCCTTAAATATTTCCTCTATTGTCTTTAGCATTCAAGTACCGGATAAACGCCTGCCATATATAGAGGACAGTGAATATTAAGAGATTAATGTACGTTTATCTGTTTATTTTTCCTAACTATAAATGTCAAGGGGGAAATGGATTTTTTGTTGACAGATCAATTTCAAGATGCAATGATCCAATTAAGCATATAACGAAATGGATTTAAAAATAATCGATATTATTCCACCTCTTAAAGCCCTGGCTGATGAGACCCGCTTCCGGATCATCAACCTGCTCCTGACCCATGACCTGTGCGTGGGCGCCCTGGCAGGCCGGCTTGGATTATCCAAGGCGGCCGTGTCCCAGCACCTCCAGATATTGAGAAAGGCAGGACTGGTAAAGGGTGAAAAACGCGGGTACTGGACCCATTACAGCGTAGATAAAAGCGCGATTCAGGGCATAGCGGAAAATCTTCTTAAAAAGGCCGAAGGAGCGCCGGAATTCAGGATGATCTGTCACAGGTCAACCGATTATGAAACCAGCACAAATGATAGGAAAAGGAAGGAATCAGCCATGTGTAAAGACTATTGCCAATACCCGGATCGTCTGAAAGGGAAACCGGGGGGATGCACCCCCATACAGATCAAAGAGTGCCACGGAGATGAAAAGGATCATCCCTGCGTGACGAAGAAGGAAGATAAAAAATGATCAAGGCATCAACATCCGTAAACACGGCAATCGAGGTAAAAGGCCTGAGCAAACGCTTTGGTGAATTTGTTGCCGTGGATAACATCAGTTTTGAGGTTAGTAAAGGGGAGTTCTTCGGGTTCCTGGGACCGAACGGAGCCGGAAAGACGACCACCATTCGCATGCTCACCGGGATTATAAACAGGAACGGCGGCGAGGCCACAGTAATGGGTTTTCCCTCGGGCAGCATTGAGGCCAAGCAGATATCGGGTGTTGTGCCTGAACAGTCCAATGTCTATATGGATCTGACTGCCTGGCGAAACCTCATGCTCACCGCAGAACTGTATCGTCTCCGCATGGCTGAGGCAAAGGTAAGGGCCGAAAATCTTTTGAAACAGCTTGGACTCTTCGAAAGGAGAAATTCACAGGCGCGGGAATATTCCATGGGGATGAGAAAGCGTCTGCTCCTGGCCTTAGCCCTGATAAGCGACCCTGAAATCATATTTCTGGATGAGCCGACAAGCGGTCTCGACGTCCAGAGTACAAGGCTTATCAGGGGCCTTCTCCGGGATTACAGGCAGAGAGGCAAGACCTTTTTCCTTACCACCCACAATATGATGGAAGCGGCTGAGATGTGCGACCGGGTGGCGATAATCAATCGTGGTAAACTGGTGGCGCTGGATACCCCTGAAAACCTGAGGATTATTGCCGGCAAGGTCAGCCTTGTGGATGTCGACTTCAGCCTGCCGGTATCAGAAATTGATCTGGCGGCTATACCCGGCGTAATTGGGGTGGAGAGTTCAGAGGCAATAGATACGGCGGAGAGAATGAAGGCAATGG
>JAFGDF010000133.1 GCA_016932235.1 Deltaproteobacteria bacterium
CCTCCAGCCGGATGGAGCGCTCATGGATTACGGCGCGCTTTTCAGGGGTCAGTCTCCGGCGGATTATCCTATTTAGGGCCGGTATGGCGTCCATCGAGTCAGCCTCAATAAAAAGATCCGCGCCCCTCTGCCAGAGAGGCCTGCCCTGAGTCATAGGGTCGATATCGATATGGATGATCTTGGCATCTTTTCGAGGGAATCCCTCGGCCGGTACATAGGGAATATCATAGTCAATGACCAGTAGCACATCGGCGTCGGCTATGTATGGATTGGGCTTTCGACTCCCCCCGATATCCTCGATGCCGGCAGAGAGGGGATGCGTCGTAGGGAAATTCATCCTGGTCAGGCCGGAAAGCACAGGGGCGCCCAAGGTCTCGGATAATTCAATCAGCATCGCCACAGATTCGGGATGGCGGCTGGTATATCCGGCTAATATGAGGGGATCTATTGCCCCAAGCAGCATCTCGGCGGCCTTATCGAGGCTGTCGGCATCAGGCGGTGAGGCTGAGGATATAGCCTTTGGGGCCGATTGAGGGACAGGCACCCGGCCAACCTCTTCAATAAGAATCTCCTGGGGGTAAGACAGGTGGACCGGGCCGCGAGGCTCGGTGAAAGCAGTTCGAAAGGCCTGCTGGAGAACATCGTGGATATCCTCACCCTTGCCCAGCATATGGTCCCACTTAACACAATTGCGCATGGTGCGGCAAATGTCGAAGGGCTCTCCCTGCCAATCCAATCGCTGGCCCGATGGCGTTTTTCCTGCCCAGAGGATAACAGGTATTCGCCCCCACTGTACGTTATGCATAGCCCCGCCTATCTGAAGGGTACCCAGTTCGTCATGCACCATAACAACCTGCGGCCGCCCCGAAACCATGTAGTGCCCATGGGCGGCGGCCATGGCCACCGATTCGTCGAGGCACAATACAAGCTTCGGCGTGGGCCTGCCCGCGGCCTTGTATTTCAGGAAAGCCGCCTGGATAGGAGCGACTGTCGAGCCCGGATTAAAGAAGACGCACTCCACGCCGTTGGCGTTGAGTACCTCAACAAAGGCCTCTGCAGTTTGATACTTTTCCATTTTTACCTCCCTCTCTTGGACAAGAGCAGGAAGCTATGCGGATTTCCAGCACTCCAGAATTTCATTCGACGATACAACTTCCCCGAAAAACATGTCCAGATTTAAAAGAGACCATTTTTTAGCCTCGGGGCCTGTTCCTTCCGTCAAATCGGATGGTATAACAATATAGTATTCCCGCATGAAGCCGTCTCTGGCCGTAGATTCAACACATACATTCGTGGAAAGACCGGTTATAATCAGAGTAGTAATTCGCTTTATCCGAAGGCATTGATCCAGGTAGGTGGAAACAAAACCAGAATACTTGTATTTGGGGATAATAATTTCTCCGGGCTGGGGTATGATTTTATAGAATTCAGCAAAGGCCGGATCAATAAATCGTTCTTTATTTATACGTCCGTAAAGTTCGTCAACGACCGGAGAGGCAAGTTCGGGTATTTTCATCATTTTTAGATGAATAATATATTTCAGTACTCCCCGCGCCTCTTTCAGGAATGTGTTTAGTCTTCCGGCCAGTTCCTGTGCCGGCCTGATATCAAAGCCCCTTCTGTGAAAGCTCCCGCCTTCACAGCAAAAATCCTTTTGCATATCAATGATAATAAGCGCCGTTGACTCTGGATTCAGCTTGGCTTTTAGGCGGTCCAATCCGCTGCGATCTTTATTGTTTTCATCACTCAAGTAATATCCTCCTTTTTATTGCCCTAATATTTTCTTAAGAGATGCGGTAATTGCGGCAGCGAATTCCGGATCGTTAATATGATAGGGCAGCGCTGTTATTGGGGTGTCTGCGGGGCAGTGTTTTCGCAACAGCTCTTCAAAGATCGGCGGCATGCTCGGATCATGCAGATGCCCCTGTTCACTGTCATGGTTGGAAAATCCCTTTAATGGGATAAAAAACTCGGTGGGTCTCCTGATACTTGAAAATGCCGATCCAAAATATTTCGCAACCTCCTCCATCTCCTCCGGCCCGGTTCGAACAGCTGTAAGCTGGGCGTTATGAACATGATACCTCTTACCGGGGAATTGTTGCCTGGCCGATTCCAGGGGACCACCAACCATAAAATCAAGATTTCCAGGGGCGAAAAATGTCGGTACTCCCTTTTTCAGCGCTGCCTGGCACCTGTCCGGAGTCGCGGCAAACAAACCATGGTAGATGTAATCGGTCACCTCGATGATTGACAGATCAACCACGGCTGCCACATCTTTCTCAAGAATAAGTTCATCCATGGCGGCGCCGCCGGTTCCGCTGGTATGGAATATGATGACCTCATACCCGATTTTTTCCATCTCAGCGCGGATCATCCTTGAACAGCGTTCAACTGTCGCCAGCATTGTCATCATTATAATCGGTTTCTGATCTTCCATTGATTTCTGATAAGATTTAGCCATTCCCGCCACAGCGCTCGCGCCGTTTCTTAAAATAGACCTGGTAATTGAGTTAAGTCCTGAAATATCGGCCACGGAATGTAACATCATGATATCCTTCGTCCCGACGTAAGGTTTGACCATACCTGATGCCATGGTGGAAATCATGACCTTGGGCAGGCCAAAGGGGAACTCCCGCATTACCGCGGTTCCAAGCGCCGTCCCCATGGATCCCCCGAGGGAGATAATTCCATTTATCTTCTTTTGTTCATATAGAGATTTGGCGCAGGCAATGGATCCCTCAGTCATAGTATTCAATGCCTTGCCTTCATGCCCCAGAGACCGAACAGCCTCCAGTGTCGTTCCAGCCGCCTTGGCCACGTCCTCCGGCGTTATCGCGACCTCCATGTTTCCGCTTTTTCGAACGCTGGGATCAAGAATCAGCGTGCTTATTCCCATTTCTTCAAGGCACTTTAATATATACCCAGCTTCATCGATCTTTGTATCCAATGTCGCGATCAACAATACTGTTGGTTTCCTGGACATCATTCTTCTCCTCGTTAATTTATTTCTATCTCCTTTGCTTCGGGTATAATCAGATTGACAGCAACTGCTACCAGAGCGCCGACCGTAATCGAAGACGAAAACAAAAAGCTTAAAAGCCTGGGCATCGAATTTACGATCTCTGCGGGCAATAGCGAGACGCATACGGTAATAAAAACAGGAATCCCTATGATCAAAATATTCCGATCGTTGAGTTCTATATGATGCATGGATCTTAATCCGCTCATCAGTACCATGATGGACATTACGCCCAGGACACCCCACATGATCGCGCCGGGAATAGAGGCGATCAGGAACATCAATTTGGGGCAGAATGACAGGACAATTATGATAATGCCCGCCCCCACAGCAGCCCAATAACTGTAGACCTTGGTTACGGCAATAACACCACAGTTCGTAGCATAACTTGTTACCGGCGCGGAACTCAATAAAGAACTGATGAAACATCCTATACCTTCCCCCAGAATGCCTTTATCAATCCTTTTATCGGTTAAAGTGCTCTTCGCGGTGAAGGAAATGGCGAACCAGTTACCAACTGTCTCAATCATTACTATAAAATATATAAAAACAAATATCAGGCTTGATGTCAGATCAAATTTCGGCATGCCGAATGGGAAAAAGGGGGGAAGGGAAAACCATGAAGCCTTTGTTACAGAAGAGAAGTCAGTTATCCCCATAAAGGACGCTAGGACGGTTGTAATTATTATCGCATATAACACGCCTCCCCTGCTAAGGATGTTCGATATACGCAATTTCAGATTGCCAATCACCATAAATATCAATATGAGCGAAAATACGATGAAGGCGAGCAAGACATTTTTCCCTGCCACGCCGGGCGAACCAATCAAGTTATCAAAGGCCGTGAACATCAAGGAAATGCCGATTACAACTACGACTGTTCCCGCGACCACGGGCGGGATGAATTTGAGCATTTTGCTGAAGATATTGAAGTAACCCAGAATACTGATGATTACGGCCCCGAGAATCAGGCTACCAAATGCGGTAGCTAGATCCTGCCTCAAGGCAATGGCAACGATTGCCCCGATCGTCGCAAAAGACACACCCTGAACAACGGGATATCTCATGAAGAGGCCGGCCTGAATGCAGGTGGCAATGCCGACTGCAAAAAACGATACCGTAATCATTATAGCAGTGTTCTTTACATCCAGTTTTAACATCCCCGCGATAACGACCGCGCCAAGAAAAAGATTTAATGCGATTACCGACTGAAAGCCATAAAATAATGATTTTCCCAGGCCAAGTTTCTCATCAACACTGATTTCTTTTATATTTTCATCGCCCATTTTATCTTCTCCAGCCTCATCTTCCAAACGGCTTTGTATAACAATGCCTTCCCATCAATCACCTACCATATTGCTATCGTTCATAACTCTTCGCATGGACCAAATGATAAATGGCTTTTTTAGTAGGGAATTCCCGGTTTTGTCGATCTTTTCAAGACGACATCTCAAATTAATCTCTACCTTAGTTTATCAGTGGTCTGATTTTTAAGGGTTTACACCACCGGGCTATATCAGAATGGTAGGTTATCAAAGAGAAATAGTTCATCAAACCCTTAAAAATCAGACCACAGGCAACGCAAAAATTAGATGTCGTCTTGAAAAGACCGGCAAGACCGAAAACTATGTCAAATGAAAGAAAGCTGTTTTTCACTGTTCCATACGAAGACTTATGAAATTTATTCAAATATTACCATTATCCCGTAAGCAATCTGGGAAATGATCGTTCTCTTCTTATAGCAAAGAGCCTGATACGGGTATCAACGAGTTATCTTGATACCGGCCTTTTCCCTGTCCCAGGTGGCATCTGTAACACCCGCCTGCTTGAGTATATATTTCTGTATCCTTTCTGTTGGTGTTTTCGGCAGTTTAACCATGAATTCCACATAGCGCGGGACCGCAAAATAGGGCATCCGGTCCTTGGCATAATCGATCAGCTCTTCATAATCAAGGCTCTCCCCGGGCTGAAGGACCACGCATATCTTTACCTCATCTTCAGCCAGCTCTGATTTTACGGCCACGGCGGCAGATTCAAGAATTTTCGGATGTGTATTGATAACCCTTTCCACCTCAAATGAAGATATATTTTCCCCCCTTCTGCGCAGCGCATCTTTCTTACGGTCCACAAAATAAAAATAGCCGTCCTCATCCATTTTACCCAGATCACCTGTGTGGAACCACAGGTTGCGGCACGCCTCCATTGTCTTTTCAGGCATGTTGTAATATTCCGACATCATAATAAAGGGCTCTTTAGGCCGGAACACGAATTCCCCGATCTCTCCAACGGGCACCTCGTTATCCTCATCGTCAAAGAGTTTGAGTTCATAAATATCCATGGGTTTTCCGCATGAACCGGGCCTTCTGTCATCGACCCTCACGTGGATGGGGATGCCGATTTCGGTCATGCCAAAGCCTTCCAGGCATTTGATGCCGAATCTTGCTTCCACCTCCTCCATTATTGCAGCAGGGCATCCTGCGCCCAAAGCAACTCGAGCCGGATTGTCCAGGTCGTTGTCTTTCCTGGGCTGCTTTGCCAGAATGGGAATCACGGCGCCCAGATAATTGAACTGGGTGGCGCCGCAGGCCCGGATCTCATCCCAGAAACGAGAGGCGCTGAAACGGTCTGAAAGCACCATCTCAGCCTCGGCCACAAGCGCAGTGAGGGTGGTGAGCACCTGGGCGTTGAAGTGGTATAGAGGCAGGAAGGTGTAGAATATATCGTCTTTATGGCCGTCTCGATACTCAAGCATCTTTTCAGCGACAACAATCCAAAACTTGTGAGCTCCCAGGACTCCCTTGGAAAGACCCGTGGTGCCGGATGTATAGACAATGCTGATGGGGTCCCACGAGTGGACCTTTATGTCAACCGGATTCTCGGAGTGGTTAAAAAAGTCATCATAGGAGATTATGGGGATTCGTATCCCATGGCCCTTTTGCCTTTCAAGGTCTCCAGAGATAATGACCTTTTCCAGCTTCTTTAGATCATGCTCAATGACTTTCAGACGATCCAGATATTGGCCGTCGATAACCAGGATTCTGGAGTCTGATTGATCGATAATATGACGGAGAAACTCACCCTTGTAGCTGGTGTTGACCGGGACTTCCACCGCGCCGATTTTCGCAAGGCCGAACCAGATATAGATAAAATCCGGGCAATTGGGGAGCATAATGCTGACCTTATCCCCTTTAACGATCCCCAGATCCAAAAAGGCGTTGGCGCAGCGATTGGAGAAGCGGTCCAGCTCATCATAGGTGATGCGTTCTTCCTTGAACCGCAGAAAAATCTTATCGGCGTTTCTTTTTACCCTGTCGGCGAGCAGATCACCCAGGACCCTCGGGGCTTTAAAGTTTTCCACTATTTATTCCTTTTGACGTTCGTTTCACATACCACACAACTGGCAATGATGGCAAAACGCCGATTGATTTCAGGTTTACTGCCGCATACGCTGCTGATGATACATCTGGGTTAATACGGCGCTTACCGCGATAGCCGCAACCCTGGCCTTTTGCGCGGATTTAAGAGGCAGCCTGTCTGCCAGAGTTTGCTCTCGTACGATAATTCTCTTGATATAATCCAGCAGGCCCGTTTCCTCCTCAATAAAGCGAGTCCCGATCTCCCCTTTGATAAACCGTTGATTTTCCATTACCGCCTTGTGAAAGGGTATATTGGTCTCAAATCCCACGATGGCATATTCATAAAGCGCTCTGCGCATTCTTGTTATGGCCTCATCGCGGTCCCTTCCCCAGACAATCAGTTTGGATATTATGGGATCGTAATAGGGCGGCACAATGTAGCCTGTATATACGCCGCTATCCACCCGTATTCCACTCCCCCCAGGGGCATGATAGCCCGTGAGCCTTCCCGGAGTGGGCGCAAAATCATTCAAAGGGTTTTCAGCGTTGATGCGGCATTCGATGGCGTTGCCGCGCATGCGAACATTCTGCTGTGAAACGCTAAGAGGGAGTCCCGCGGCTATACGAATCTGTTCCTTCACAATATCCACACCGGTGACCATCTCTGTTACCGGATGCTCTACCTGAATCCGGGCGTTTACCTCAAGAAAATAGAAATTGCCTTCAGAATATAAGAATTCCACTGTTCCCGCGCCTTCATAGCCCGCGGACCTGACAGCCTTGGCCGCCAATTCGCCCATCTTATTTCGCTGTCGCGGTCTCACTACCGGCGACGGGGATTCCTCGATCAGTTTCTGATGCCTCCGCTGCACCGAGCACTCACGCTCACCCAGATGGATGCTATTGCCATGGGAGTCGGCCAGGATTTGAAACTCGATATGCCGGGGATTATGCAGGTATTTCTCAATATAGACATCGCGTATGCCAAAGGTGTTGGCAGCGATCGCCTGGGTGTCTTCCATCGCCTGCACAAGCTGCCTTTCATCGGCAACAACAGTCATTCCGATGCCGCCGCCGCCACCCGACGGCTTAATGATCACCGGATACCCTATTTCTGCTGCCGCTTTCAGCGCGTGGTCAGAGTCCGGCACACAGTCCTCTGTACCCGGAACCACCGGCACGCCGGCTTTTGTCATCACACCCCGTGCCGCTACCTTGTCCCCCATGAGCGCCATAACCCTGCTTGACGGACCGATGAATTTAATGCCCGCTCCTTCTACGGCAGCGGCAAAATCGGCGTTTTCTGCAAGAAAGCCATATCCGGGATGAATGGCATCAGCCCCGCTCTCCACTGCCGCCCGGATTACCTTCTCAATATTGAGATAGCTTTGTGAAGCCCGGGCAGGGCCGATGCAATATGCCTCGTTAGCATATTTTACAAAAAGAGCGTCCTTATCCGCCTCGGAGTAGATCGCCACGCATGGAATTTCCATCTCCCGGCATGCCCGCATCACACGGACAGCGATTTCACCACGATTGGCTACCAGTATTTTTTTCAGCATTTCAAACCACTACCATAAGGACATCATCAGCATTTATAATCTGATTTTCCCGCACACAGATCTCTTTTACCACGCCGCCATGGGTCGCCAGATAATTTCGCATCATTTTCATGGACTCGATCACCACCAGTTCATCTCCCTCCTCTACCCTGTCGCCCACCTTTACTTTAATGGAAATAACCAACCCGGCTATGCCTGAAATCATTGCACCCTCAGGAATTTCTATGGGTGCCGGACTGATTTGTGCTGCGGAAGCGGCGCCCGGATTCGATCCGGTACTTTCGTCAGAAAACAGGGGCGATACCTTGACGGTGAATTGCTCCCCATCCACTTCTACACTAAATTCTGTTGGAATTATGTTAACCGGAGTCGCAGGAATTTTTGGTTTGGCTGATGGTGTCTTGACTAGGTTGGACTTCTTTGAAAGTTCCTCTCTCTTATATCCTGGTATAAGAATTGTCAGCAAAAGGTCTCCATCATCAAGATCCGGACCCATTTCTTTGCGGAATTCCTCGATGGGTTTGAAGTAGTTTTCAGGCTTCCAATCCCGGAATTCTTTTGTTTGTGGAAGCTGATTGATCCGTTCCATCAGCTTTTTATCCACAGGGGCATTCGGTTTTCCGTACAGACCCAGGCAATATTTGATAGCCTCATCGGTAATCCGTTCATAGCGTTTTCCGGAAACGACATTTTCCATGGCCTGGGCGCCCACAATTTGAGAAAACGGGGTAGCCATAACAGGATAGCCCATTTCCTTGCGCACCTGGATAATCTCCTCCAAGATCTCTTTAAGCCGATCTTCCATCCCCACCTCTCTCAACTGCCTTGTGAGATTTGAGATCATTCCACCAGGCACCTGGTGTTCGAAATGGTAGAGGTCATACTCCACGGGACTCCCCATGGGCAGGCCCTCCTCCTGGGCAATCCGCCTGAAATGACTGGAAACAGCCGCCAGGGCATCCTCATTCAGGTCCGATGTAAATCCCAGGTAACGCGCATTTTTAAGTATTGTTTCTGTGGCGGGTAGAGAGGTGCCGTTGGCCAGCGGCGCGACGGCCGTATGGACAGTGGTAACGCCTTCCTGTATGGCTTCCATGTAACATTGCGTTGCCAGTCCGGAATTGCAGTGGGCATGGAATTCAAGGGGGATTCCGTCACAATTACGCGTAACCGTCTTGACCAGCTCGCGTGTTCGCTCCGGTGTTATTACGCCTGAGGCATCCTCGATCATGATGCGGTCAACGAACTCCTTTGTCTCCGCGATCAGCCTGGTCTTGCGGACCCAGTGTTCCAAAGTATGCGCCGGACTGATCGAGTACATCAGGGAAGTGACGACCTCAGCCCCCAGATCCTTGGCGATCTTTGCAAAATATACGAATTTTTCAATATCATCCTGGTAATCACAGATCCAGAAGCTGCGCATCCCGTTTGCCACCGAATGTTTGATCCACAGGGTGATGATTTCACGCGGCGTGCTTAGGTCGAAAGAGGATAGACTGCCGATCTGGTAAGAACCACGGATAGGTGTGTTCCTAAGCAATCCGGAAAGCTGTCTTACTCTTTCCCAGGGATTTTCTCCCAGATTGCGGACCGCTACCTTGAAGGCCTGAGAGCCGACAGTGGCAATGTTTCGGTATCCGACTTGATCCATGGTTTCCGCGATCGGTACGATCATATCGGTCCTCATCATATTTCCCCATAAACTCTGCTGGGCATCCCGTATAGTCTGATCGACAAAATGTATCTTGTTGTTCATGGGAGGATCGCCTCTATTTTCCTGAGATGCCGCTGTTGCCACTCGTGATAAATGCGGCTTTATCCTGGAGATTTTCCACTTAAACTCCATAAAATTGAAGATATCATATGGATATAGACTATTTAAATCAAAAATGGTTGTTTCATTTTGATCCCAGAGCTTGCATAAGGATCTTGGCTACAGCCTCGGCAAACTCTTTGCTGTTAATATCCGAATCAATCTCAATGATCTCTATTTCAGGGTCGAGGCATTTCTTCAGTGTATCCGCAAACATTTTGTCTGATGGAGGATCATACAAAGGCCCGCCTTCGACGCTAAGTGAGGAGAAACCCCGCAACGGAATAATTATTTTTACTCTCTCCTTGTTATGGTGGCGATTCAGTCGTTCGGCGGCAGAGGATGCAATATACTCCATCTCTTCCGAGCTCATCCTGGCCTGCACCCGCGGGTGTTCCTGTATATACAATTTTCTCTCTGCAAGCCTTCTTGACTCCCAGAGCGCATCTTTCCTGTTTTTCCTTTCAAGCGGACCGCAGCTGATTATGTCAAAACCGCCCGGGCAAAGGATATAGGGAATCGACAGTTCTAAGGCAATATCCATGCGATTCGGGCCGGAATTACCCCTGTTCCCGCCTAGTAGATACTCGCTGAATGCCCCGGGGACTAAATCTATGAACGCCTTGAAAGAACCCTGGGGGATGATTTCCATCGCCGCCATATCCCCAACACCGTTCGCGTGAAACGATACGATCTCGTATTCCTTTTCCAGAAATTCCCGTATATAGTGGGCGCCCATATCGGTGAAACCGAATTCTGTAATGGCAATAGACGGTTTCTCCTCAAGTCCAGCGCTCACCCCTCCTTCCACCATGCCCGAAATGGCATCAGCACCGTTAAGGGCCAGTTTTCGGACAAGGGAATTCATCCCGACTGTATCCACCACGGCATGCATCACGGTGATGTCCTTAACACAAACAAACTCAGCATACTTGTCCGCGTGGACAGGCAGTGCCATTGCGCTGGAGATTATAATCTTCGGAAGACCGAAAGGAAGCTCTTTCATTGCGGGAAGCGATATCATGGCGCCGGTCAGGCCGGAAATAACGATTATCCCCTGGAGATTGCCTCTTTTATGAAGCTCCAGGATCTTTTCCCTCAGGCCTCTGGCCATGATGGAAATCGCCTCCTCTCTTCGATCCGGTAGATACCCGGCCACTCCGGCAGGAGGGCCGCCGCCCACTTCCGACAATTCACCGCATTCGATATCCGCCCTGAGCGAAGGGATGATAGCCCCTGTTCCTATACTGATATCAACCAGCAAGACATTATGCCCATGTTGTTCAATCCGTTCCTTGATGACGCTCAGGGCTTCTTCTCGCTCATCAAGCATTCCCACAACTGCAATGGCCATCTTTTTACCTCTTCTTTTCCTGCCCCCCATAGGAGGTGCCTTGCATTGTTGCGAAATGAAACACGGGCCTTGTGATGCTCAAAATATTCAAGGGACAATGCACAATCCCGGCCGGGATATAGGCTAAAAAGCTTTCCGTGATGATGTTCCTTTCGTTGTCGATCCAAAATTCTATTTCCGCGCCCAAATCTTTCAGATTATGGGGATCGGTGCCGAAAAAACCGATGACTTCACCGAAATCATGCATATGCGGCTCGGGGCTGGAGGTGTCTTTTTCCTTTGTCGGCCAGAACCATACGACCTCGCAATAAAAGGCTCCCGGTCTGACCTCGCTATCCAGATAAAACATGCGTGTGCTGCGGGTCTCGGACAATGATCCTGCCCATTTGGGTATTACCAGGCCTTCCTTCGGCTGGGTAATAATGTACTTGCTATTGTATTGGGAAGTAGTCATGGCTTATCCTGCTCCTTTCAATTTATGAAATTTTGAATTCTCTTGAGGGGATGTCAATCCATAGAGGCGCCTGAGACATCGACAATGGCAGCCCCACCGTCCACAACCAGTACCGCGCCCGTTATAAATGATGAGTCGTCTCCTGCCAGAAAACTGCATATGCCTCCCATTTCATTCGGTTTTGATACGCGCCTGAGAGGCACATGAGAAGAAAAGCGCTTAAAAAGGGACTCGATGTCGGTAGCCTTTTCTTTGGCAAGTTTAGCCACAGATTCTTCCAACATCTCTGTCCTGGTGGCTCCCGGACAGACCACATTGCACCTGATATTTTGGGGACCATACTCCAGGGCCACCTGCTGGGTGAGCATAATCAATCCTGCCTTGGAAGAACAATATCCGACGGATAGCGGCATGCATCGCAGCCCGGCCAGAGAAGCAATGTTGATGATGGATCCTCCTCCGTTAGCCAGCATATGCGGGATTGCCGCCTTCATGGTTGCAAACGGACCGGTAAGATTGATGTCAAGAACGCTGCGCCATTCATCAATGGAGGTATCCAGAATGCTGCCGTGGGAATCCATGGCTGCGTTGTTGACCAAAATATCCAATTTTCCCCCAAAGGCCACGGTGGTTTCTATCATTTTGTCTACGTCGTCAGAGCGGGTCACATCTCCGGGGCAAATTACAACAGATCCCTCCGGAAAAGAACGCGCCGCTATTTCCAATCTGTCCTTTCGCCGGCCTGTAATACACACTCTTGCGCCGTCCTCAATAAAACGCCTTGCGATGGCGGCGCCGATGCCTGTGCCGCCGCCTGTGATCAATGCAACTTTGCCGCTTAATTTCATATGC
>JAFGDF010000014.1 GCA_016932235.1 Deltaproteobacteria bacterium
TAATCTGCCTTGTTGATATCTCCTGCTGGGTTTACCAGACGCGCTTTAACCGGCATTTAAGGGTGACATATCTTGATGTTGGGCAGGGCAATTCCGCGCTGATACAGTTTCCCGGAAGAGAAAGGATGTTGATAGACGGCGGGGGTTTTTCAACGGGCGATTCAGATGTGGGCAGGATGGTAGTGGCCCCATTTCTGTTTCACTCTAAGATACTTCGGGTGGATTATCTGGTTTTATCCCATCCGGACTCCGATCATATGAACGGCCTGCTTTTTATTGCCTCAAACTTTGAGCCAAAGGAATTCTGGTTCAACGGGGACGTGGTTGAGAAGCCGGAATACAATGAATTGATGAGTATTATTGAATCAAAAAAGACGAAGGTAATTCTGCCGTCCTATATCTACAAAAGTGAAAGAGAGATATCCGGCGTAAAGATCGAGGTCTTGCATCCGCCTTCGGGAGGCAGGAAAGGAAGTCTGTCATATGAAGATAAAGGCCTTAACAACAACTCCCTGGTGCTGAAGATCACATATAACGGGAGATCATTCCTCTTCCCGGGCGATATAGAAAAGGAGGGTGAGGAGGCGCTTCTTTCAAATGCTGCCGCCCTGAAGAGCGATATCCTGCTTGTCCCGCATCATGGGAGCAAAGGTTCTAGCACAATGCCTTTTCTAAAGGCGGTTAGTCCGGAGATATGCGTTATCTCTTCAGGCAGCGGAAACCGTTTCGGATTCCCGCATAAGGAGACCATGGAAAGGTTGGGAGAGACAGGCGCCAGGATAATGCGCGTTGACGAGTCTGGCGCGATCCGGATCAAGGTGGGAAAAGATGGAGGCTATGAGGTGGATACCTTTTTGAGATAATCCTCATTCATGGAGACTTCTTTTAAGATTTTCACTTTTAGATATTGAGTCGCAACCGAAGAGCCCCTGTTCTTTAATGTATGAATAACGAATATCGAACAGAGAATGTCGAATTATGAAGTTAAAACCCTTCGAAATTCTGGATTCAATATTCGATATTCTATTTTAAGACTTTGTGCTCCCTTGGCGCGCCGGAACCTTGGCGAAAGCGGCTGAGCCATGCACCCTGTGCCTTTCTTTGCTCTTTTCCCATATACCTTATACCATATGCCTTACACCGTGTATCTTACACCGTATACCTTATACCTTTTCTTTATCCGTCATTCCGGCGAAGCCTTTCGACTTTGCTCAAGGCCGTGAGCTTGTCGAACGGGCCGGAATCCAGGCTATTTACTTTTCCTATTATTAGCTGATCACTGAATGCTGACCGCTATGAGCCTTATATTATCCTAAATACAGGCTCCCTGATGTGGGTGCCCCTGCACCTGGGGCATTTGCCCGGCGAATGCAGTTTATTCCTGTCCTTAAAGACAAACCCGCAATTCAGACACTCGGCGGGTTCCATGATAAATCTCCTGGGATGCCGGACACTCTTGCGTACATGTTTCAGGTGGTCAAGCGTCTCCCTCATGGAAATATGGGCCCCTGAAGACAGCTCCTGAAGGGAGTATGGGCCCCCGGATAGCAATTCAATGAGTTTTTGGCGGTGCGTGGACATTATCTTCCCTCAATCCGAAATTCGTATCCGACCGTCAAGGGACAGATTCTCACCTGTCTTTATATCAAAAAAGTGGGCCCTGTCCATGTCAAAACAGAGGTTGATGCTGTCCCCATCTCTCACCGAACTCCTGATGTCCAGCCTGGCCTTCAAGGGCTGAGCGCCTAACTTTGCATCAATCTCTATGTCAAAGCCGAGCGGTTCCACGAGGTCTATCTTTACGTCTTCAATTCTGGATAATGCGGATCTAGCGTCCGTGTAATGCTCATCCTGAAAAAAATCCGGCCTTATGCCCAGCTTTATTTCTTTTCCTTCATCGGGCATATGGACAAGGTCGTCTCCGATCCTTTTTCCTAAAGGGATCTTCCGCCCTTCCAGCTCAACAAAGTCCCGGAACAGTCTGGCGTCCAGCATGTTCATGGAAGGCGCCCCGATAAATGTAGCCACGAAGATATTGACGGGCTTCATGTAGATGTCCATGGGGCTCCCCTGCTGTTCGATCCGCCCGTCCCTCATGACTACAACCCTGTCGCCCAGTGTCATGGCCTCGAGCTGATCATGGGTTACATAGACGCTGGTAGTCCCGTATTCCCTGTGGATGCGTCTGATTTCGGAGCGCATCTGATACCTTAGCTTCGCGTCGAGGTTGCTCAGGGGTTCGTCGAACAGGAACAGATCGGCGTCTCTGACTATGGCCCTGCCCATCGCGACACGCTGTTTTTGCCCGCCGGAAAGCTGCGCGGGTTTTCTGTCGAGCAGATCCTGCAACTCCAGCAATCTTGACGCCTTTTCCAGCCGGTTATAAATCAATTCTTTGGGCGATCCGGCTCGTTTAAGACTGAAGATGATGTTTTCCTTCACGTTTTTATGGGGATAAAGGGCATAGTTTTGAAATACCATCGCTATGTTTCTATGATGGGGCTCCACCGTGTTTACAACCCTGTTGTTTATGATAACCTCTCCGGCGGTCACCTCTTCCAGGCCCGCGATAAGCCTTAATATTGTTGTCTTTCCGCAGCCGGATGGGCCGACGAGCACCACAAACTCCCCTTCCTTGGCCTCCATGTTGATATTATGAAGCACCTCCAAATCCCCGAAGCTTTTAAATATATTTATGAGTTTAAGGTCAGCCATTGCTATTCTTTAAGACCTCCTTCGGACAATCCGCCCGTAAGATGACGCATGGCAAATGTAAAACAGAGCAGCACGGGCGCCAGCGTCAGCACTGACGCGGACATTATCCGGTCCCATATGGCGTTTTTTGACACAAAGAGCGATTGAAGGCCAAGAGGTATCGTGTAAAAGTCGTGAAACTGTTTTATAAAGATGGAGGCGAACAGGTAATCGTTCCAGGCGATTATGAAAGAGTATATAAAGACCGTCATGAGCATGGGCGCCGACAGCGGCAGGATTATAAGATAGATAACCCCCATTCTCGAGCACCCGTCCATTATTGCCGCCTCTTCAATGGAATAGGGGATCGATCTGAAATAGTTGCCCAGCATGTAAAGAGAGACCGGCAATGTCTGGATGATATAGATCAGGAGGAGGCTCAGCAGCGAGCCCCATATGGATTTCGCCAAGCCGGTTTTTACGCCCAGCTGGTACAGGGGCACCATAAGCATTACGCCCCCGATCATATAGGCGAAGAGCACGCCCCTTTGAACTGTCCTGCGTCCCTTAAACCTCAGGCGGCTGAAGGAATAGGCCCCAAAGACGGCAAGAAACAGGGAGACTGATGCCGCCGAAGCTGCCAGGAGGAATGAGTTCAAAAAATACCTGGGGTAGGGGAATATATCGCCCGTTGAAAGGTATCTCTCCAGTATCTCTTGTTTCTTTTCTTCCGTGAGAAGGGGGTTGTCCAGCAGCGTCTTTACTGTTTCAGGTATAACCGGCTCTTCCGACTTCATAATCCCCAAAAGCTCTTTATAGGCCTCAAGATTGAATTTATGGGGAATGAGCGACGGATTTCCCCAGTCGAACTGATGCTTGAGGGATGTCGACAGTATCTGGACAAAAGGGAAAAGGCAGAACAGGAGGACAGCGCAGACAGCCAGGACGAGCAAAATTTTCCGGGGGATAGTTTTCCTGCTAGTCATTGTTCGTTACCATTTAAGGACCTTTTTGACATAAATAAAGACCAGGAGAGAGAGGATAATAAACTGCACCACCGCTATTGAAGCGGCGAATCCCTGATCAATAATACCCGTGAAGGCGGTGTAGTAGGTGAAGACGGGGAGGGTTCGGACATTGGGGGCGAGCAGAAATACTTCTTCGAATTTATTAAGATTCCAGACCAGGCGGAGTATGATCAGTGTTCCGAGGACAAAATAGATTTCAGGAAGCGTGACGTGGAAAAAACGGCCGATTGGTCCGCAGCCGTCCATCGCGGCGGCCTCGTACTGGTCCCTGTTTATGGACTGCAGTTTTGATATTATCAGGAGGTAGGATATTGGAAAGTGTTTCCAGATGTCAAAGAGAATAACGACCAGCAGGGCGGTTCGGGGATCCCCTATTAGGTTGTACCTGTTATCCGTGAGCCCGAGAGTTTCAACGACAAGGTGGTTATAAATGCCGTTGACAGGGTCAAAAATAAACTGCCAGCCGAACACAACCGATATCACTGGAGCAAAGTATGGAAGAAGTATGACGGCACGGACAAGATTCCTGAAGGGAAAACGGAGGTTCATTAAAAGGGCGACGAAAAGCCCGAGAATAGTGGATCCGGCGATAGAGCCCGCGAGATATATGGAGGTGATGAGCAGGGAGTCGTAAAACCCCGCATCTCTTAAAAGCCTTCCGTAATTCGCGAGACCAACGAATAATCTTTCTCCGGTGAGTCTCACATCAAAGAAACTGAGATAGAGATTATACATGATGGGATATATTATCAGCAGGCCGATCACGCCTACACAGGGAGCGACCAGCTTCCAGCCCAGCCTGGATTCCCGTTGAGCTATGGTAATGTCAGAGGACATCTTCTATCTGTTAATTACCTCTTTCATCTGTTCCTCGGCCCTGGCTATGGCGTCCTCGGGGGCCCTCCCCTCGATTACAACGGAGTAGATCATTCTCGGGATGATCTGTTTGGCGTATATGTCTCCGGCGGCGGGGAACGTATTCCCTTCAAGCATAGCGAAGGAGCCGATGCTGTCCAGACCCTTGATTATTCCTTCCACCTTTGATCGGCCGTATCGTTTTAAGATCCCTTCAGGGTCGTTGATGTATTCTTTCATCCCGGATATGTCCCGCAGCACGGGAATCATGCCTCCGGGAGACATGTGCAGAAAGGTGATATAGCAAGCCGGCTCGTACATGAAATCAACAAGTTTCTTTATCGCCTCTTTGTGTTTAGCGGACCCTTGTTTTATTATGCCGAGTGCCACTATGGAACCATAAGTCGCGGGAAGGGTCCCGGTGATGGATGTGATTACCCCCGTCTTGTCAACAAGGTTGGGATCAAAGGAAGATCCTTTCAATCCAGAAAAGTATTTGTCGGTCAGCGAATCCGCCGCCGCTTCGGCCATGGCAAGGTCATCCATGATGTACGTGGAATAAAAGAACATGGCCATCCTGCCCTGGAGATAATAATCCCTGGCCCGCCATGTCTGAGGGCCGGGAGGCGTGTATCGCGACAGCTCCCTGTAGTATTTCAGGGTTTCCATCGTCTCCCTGGAGTTGAAGATGAGTTCGCCCTTTGAGTTGAATTCATTCGCCCCGTTTGACAGCGCCAGATGCGTAAAGCACTGTTCCGAGTAGACATCGGCATTTGTGCCTATCAGGATGCCGTACTGATTCTGCTCGGGTTTATAAAAGACCCTGGCGGCCTTTAAGATGTTCTCCCATGTGTCCGGCGGCTCCAGGCCCTCCTTCCTGAACCAGTCTTCCCTGTACCATATCCCCTGGACCCACCCGTGATAGGGTAGGCCGTAATATCTTCCCGCAGCCGGCGTTTCCACCATCTTCAGAGCGCCCCTGTAAAAACGGTCCTTCCCGATGCCGTTCACTATCTCGGTTGTATTTTCAACATCAATGATGCCTTCCCCGCCAAAGGCCATTATCAATTCGGAACTCGCCTCGATCAGGCCTGGCATATTGCCCGCTGCTGATGCGGCGGCCATCTGTGATGCCATATCATTCTCGTCAACAGGCATAAGCCTTACATTAATGTCAGGATTAATGGCGCAAAAGGCGTCCATAAGGAGCTGGATGGTCTTAAGACGGTCGGACTGAGTTTCAGACGTCCAGAATTCAATGGTCGCGGCTGAAGAGGGGATGGCGGCAAAGACTGATAAAAGCCAGACTGAGAGGGAATATAACAGATTTTTCATCGTCTCTCCGCGTGTTTGTAAGGATTGACATGCCTGTCTATCTTCCGTCAGTTCACAATATACCACAAAGCATGCGGGAAATAAACCCAAATACCGAGCACGGACCCCCCTCTTGTCCCCCTTTGGAGGGGGGGAGCAGGGGGAGGTGCCCGCCGACAACTGACTACAGACAACCGACAATGCACAATCAATCATTGACCAGTAGGTCCCAGTCCAAAAACCTTCCTCCCCTCTTAGGGGAGGATCGAGGTGGGGTCTCTATATTAGCTTTCAGCTTTGAGCATTTATCATTCAGCGATTCAACTTTTCAACCATTTAACAATTTAACCAATTAGAGTTTTTTGCCTTGAGTACTCAACCTGAGTCCTCAATACTCGAACCTCAGTACTTTAACATGTCCCCCTTTGGAGGGGGTGCAGGGGGAGGTGCCCGCCGACAGCCGACTGCCGACAGCTGACCGCTGTGGATGAAAAAGTTCTATTGTTATCATATAATACCTGTGATATATAAATACCACGCGCCCATAGCTCAGATGGATAGAGTAACGGACTACGAA
>JAFGDF010000134.1 GCA_016932235.1 Deltaproteobacteria bacterium
TCCGCCTTCCAGCCTATCAACATGAAAGGATAGTCATTTTCTGATGAGAGGGACGGATATGACTGTATATTGATGTCCTTTTTCGGAAAGATAGACAGAACGTACTCTTTTTCACCCTCAAGTTTTACGACGCACAGGGGGTCGGTAAGTTCTTCTCTTTTGATATCATAGATGTAATTATTACAGGAAAGATTTGACATGGTGGCAAGAAAGGAGTCCAGTTCGGATTCGTCAACACCGTCACCATCGGAATTCACCCAAACGGTCTCGGATCCGGCTCCCTTATCCTTATCAGTATCCTGGTCTTCCCCCGGGGAGACAGCCTTTTTAGTCAATAACAATACATCATTTTCCCTGGTAATTTCTATTTTATTAATCTCTTCCTTTTGAAAGGATAGTATTATCTTGTCACGCAATTCGTCAACAGTCCTGTCAAACTCATGCCTCAGGTTCTCCCGGCCGTGATATACCCTGTAGTCTCCCGCCAGTCTGATGAAGGTTTGCTGAAAAGCGGGTGTTGTATTGCCGATCTCAACCTCGCGCCTTAAAGTATCACCCGAATAAGCCTTAACAGTTATTTTTTTATTTTCGTCCAGGCCGTAACGTTCATAATTTTTTGATTCTGAGACCATTGCCGTAATGACAGGTTTTTCGAGAAAGCCGAGCATACTTTCCACACTGAAGTTATTGGCCGGATAATCTTCCGGGGTGACGGCCCAGTCCTTGTCTTTTCTTTTCACCACAATAGTAGTATCCGGTTTGATAATTTCGATCATGGAGATTTCATTCCGGGGTATTTCTGTTAACAGGGGCAATTGATAATGTGTCCTGTCCCGGTCCCGCAGAAAAAGGTACAGCACAAGTGCCAGTATAATAAGAAATAGGATAATATACTCTTTTTTCATCGGCCTGTTACCTCTATATATAAATAACCCATATGCCTATTGCCCAAAGATCGCCTGGATCACCTTTTTGCGTTTGTGCCTTCGAAACCAGATAAATATTCCAAAAAGAACGACGATAACAGGCAGCCCAACAATATTAAAATATTTTATAAAGGCCCTGGTGCCGCCGGCCACATTTACAAGGGGGTTGTAAGTATTCACCTTGCTGCGCATGACAGCCATTGCTTCCCTGTTATTCAGGTAATCGATGAGGTTAAGAACAAAAGATGAATTCGTACTCGCCCCTTCGGAATCTATAAGGTGGTCTTTAAGCAGCTCTGACGAGGCAATAATAAATATCCTGCCCGGCATGCCTTTTGAAAGGAATCCACCTTCGCTTTTTACCTTTGACAGATCAATGGTCGCTTTCTGTGAAGAAGATTCTTTTTCGTTATCCTGATCTTCCTTTTCCTCCTCTTTTTTTATTTCCCTTTCCGGGATGGGCTTGCCCTCAAAGAAACTCGGGAATTCCCCTTCCAGAATATAGGCCAGGGGCATGCTTTTGAATTCGGTATCTCCGGGGGGGGGCATCATTGTCATAGGATTAAGATCAATCCAATCCTTCATTTCCCAGGATCTTTCAGAAGAGGAAAAAAGTGTAATAACCTTTAGATTATTATCCTCAATAGTTTTCTGGTGCGTTTCCAAGGGGGAGACCTTTGAAACGATCAGGCCTTTTATATTTTCAATAAAGGGTAAATCCTTGTTAATAAAACGGTTCATGATTATCGGAACAAAATACAGGGGTTTTTCACCGCCGCCGTAATTCTGGGGAATTCGCTGCATGTAGCAGTTCTCATCCATGACATAGGAGTTCCTGACGCTGATTCCATAATGCCTGACAAGTTTCTCAAGCCCTGTATTAAGAGGTTGATATGCGCTTCCCCGGGTCATGGGCATGCCCTGAGCCCCTTCTTCACTAAAGGCATCGAGGAACAGGGCAAGATTTTTGCCCCGCATGAGAAATTGATCGATTTGATAGATCTCGTAATCGGTAAAAGGCTCTGTCGGTCCCGCTATGATAAGGCAGTTGAGGCTTTCGGGGATATCTTCATTCGAGAGGCGAATCCCTTTAACAGAGTAAGTCTGGGAAGCCAGGGCATTAAAATTGGATAAAGACTCCTGGCTGGGCATGCCGGGGATACCTCCCTGGCTTCCCCACAAAGAAGGGGTTCCATGATCGGCCAGGTAGCCGAGATCCTCATTGATATCGATGAGGGATTCAATATTTTCATTGATGACATCTTCCAGTTCATCCAGCTCAGCCAGTTGATAATGGGTTCCAACGATGGGTAGACGCATCACCTTTAGTAGAGGGATGTCTACCACACCGTCCCCGTATTCCATAACAAGTCCGATGGAACCTTTCCCTGATGCTATCTTTTTTTCGGGGATTTCGGGCCACTTGAGAGACATGATCTTATAGCTTCTTAATTCATCATCCAAACCAGGGGTTTCGGAAGGATCCAGGTAGATGAATTCAAGCTTTCCATAACTTTTCTCGTTTAGGCTTTTCACGATATCCTCAATCCGGGGGGGGATATCGGAAAGATCCTTCAGCCCCATATAGGGTGCGACCGATTGAAGAGAGGAGGATAGATAGAGTTTGATCTTTATCTTTCCGTCAAGCCTTAAAAGGGCGCTGATCTTATTGTTCAGTCTCTGGATCGCAGCGGTCAGGCGATATTCCAGCTTGTCGGTCGTAGTGATGGCCGGGATCCGTTCAATCAGATCTCCGTGAATCAGCACAAGCCCCATATATGCCCGCTGGAACTTTACTTCATCGTTCTCCACGATCTGGATCTGCAAGGGGTGTATTCCGTAACTCCTTGCCAGTTCCTGGTTCTCTCTTTTTTTCTGACTGATGTCTCCTTCATCGGAACTCACGTCGTAAAATCTATAATTAAAATAGCGGTTCCCATGCATGGAGTATTCTTCCATCAGATCATGAAGATATCTCTCGGTGTTATTATGGGGGGCGGGGAGGTTTCTGGTGAAAAAGACGTTTATTGTCAGGGGTTCCGACAGGGTTGAAACAACCGTCTTGCTGGCTTCTGAAAGGGAATATATCTTATTAGAAGTCAGGTCGATCCTGAAGAAAAGGGTGATACCCGCCACATTGACAAGTACAATTATAGCCAGGTAAATGACGAATCGAAAATAATCTCCCGATCTGTTATCTATTCCCATTAAAAGTTCTCCTTATTCTTTTCCCCGCATGACGAGGTTGGCTCCGTAAAGGGCAATGAAACCCACACTGATAAAATAGAGAATGTCCCTTGAATCAATGACCCCCTTGGATATATTCTGGAAATGGAAGTCGGCGCCGAGGTATCCGAACAGTCCGACCAGATTCGCGGGAAGAAAGAAAAGCATCTTGTCTATAAGTGTCAGGAAAAAACAGATAAAGACGCCGATTATGAATGCTATAATCTGGTTGCGTGTAAGGGCGGAGGCGAAGAGACCGATCCCCGCATAGGCCGATCCCATCAGCAGGGCGCCTATATATCCTCCGACCACGGGTCCCCAGTCAAGCTGACCCAAGAATGAGATAAAGACCGGATAAGCCAGAGTCGGCAGCAGCATTGTAGCTACAAAAGCAGTGCCTGCCATGAATTTACCGAGGACCACATCCATATATGTCACCGGCAGGGTGAGCAGCGTCTCATAGCTCCCTATATTAAGCTCTTCGGAAAA
>JAFGDF010000135.1 GCA_016932235.1 Deltaproteobacteria bacterium
CATGGTATGGACCTTCCGGGGAAATTTAAAATGGCTGTATCCGGATGTCATATCAACTGTGCGGAATCCTGGGTGCGAGATGTTGGCCTGTTCGGGAAACCCAAAGGTTGGACCCTGGTAATAGGAGGCAATGTGGGGATGAATCCCCGTATCGCACAAGAATTGGTGGCGGATTTGAGTGATGAGCAGGCCCTGAAAAAAATTAGTCAGGTTGTCGCTTACTACAGGGAAAACGCCCAGAAAGGCGAACGCCTCGGCAAGATGATCGACCGATTAGGATTTGGATCTGTAAAAGCCGCATTGCTTTAAAAAAAGAAACAGAGAGTTCATCATAGGCATATATTCAAAGGAGAAAGCATATGAAAGCTATTATTTCGAGTCAGTGTATGGGAGACCGAAACTGCAACGAGCTGTGTCCCGAGGTGTTTGAATACGATGAAGACGAATTAAAATCCATCGTAAAGATGGACGAGATCCCGGAAAAATACCATGATCTGGTACGCCAGGCTGCAGAAGAATGCGGGGCGAATGCCATAGAGATTATCGAATAGGTCCTGAGATCCCCCCGACTGGATGAAAGTATTAACCATAATCAAGAGTCAAGATTAGGGGTCACCTTTTCAGCCCCCTTCATACCCTTCATTAGCAATAGCCGGGAGTTGACTTGCCCCCTTTACTGGTGTATGGATACTTCCATTTTTCAAAAAAGGAGGCAATCGAACATGAGTGAAAATTGGGCGGATTTAAGTCCGGAAGAAAAACGCGCCAAGAGATTGGAGCCATATCTCAACCCAACGAATATCAAGTTTAAAAGTAAAAAGGCGGAAAAACGATATAAAGAGAGAATAACGCGTATACTGAAGGTCTATAAATGTGAAGAGCCGGACCGGGTACCTGTTTCATTGCCGAGCGGTTATTTTCCGGCATATTACGCAGGAGGAGATCTGCACAGGGTTATGCATGACTACAAGGCCCTCCGGCAGTCATGGACCAAATTCCTGCATGATTTTAAGGAGGATATGGATCTTGTCAGGGGGCCTGGTCTGGTCCATGCAGGCAAGGTCATGGAAATCCTGGACATGAAACTGTTTAAATGGCCGGGACACGGTATCCATGAAAATGCAACAGCCTACCAATTTGTAGAAGGCGAGTACATGAAGGCCGATGAATACGATGCCTTTCTGGAAGACCCGTCGGATTTTGCTATGAGAGTAATATTACCCCGCACGGTGGGGTCGCTCAAGGCCTTTGAAACCCTTCCCTCTTATTCCAGCCTGCTTATAAGGACTCACACTCTGGCAGCTTCTTTTACCAGACCGAAGGTTCAAAAGGCCTATCAGACCCTTATCAATGCAGGGAAAGAGATGATGAAATGGCAGAAGGAGGTAATGCTCTTTAATAGGGCGGCCCTGTCGGAAGGATTCCCAATCATGAGAGGCGGTATGGCTACGGCTCCATTTGATGCCATCGGAGATTCCTTGCGAGGTACGCGTGGGATTATAATGGATATGTTCCGGCAACCGGAAAAGTTACTGGATGCTATTGAGCTTATGACCGCCAAATCAATCCGTGAAACCATCCAGGCCGTTAACGCAGGAGGCGGGGTCACAGTATCGTTTCCGCTGCATAAAGGTGATGATACCTTCATGTCTGATAAGCAATTTGAAAAATTTTACTGGCCAAGCCTGAAAAAGTTTGTCGACGAACTGATAAAGGAAGGTATTATGGTGATGTTGTTCGCAGAAGGGCGATATCAACGGCGGTTGGATTTCATTCATGATTTTCCAAAAGGCTGGGTTCATTGGTTATTTGACCAGACCAATATGGCCGATGCCAAGAGAATTGTCGGTAAAACATGCTGCATCAGCGGTAATGTGCCTGCATCTTTGATGTGTACAGGTACGGCTAAAGAGGTCAAAGAGTATTGTCGCAAACTGATTGAGACCTGTGCTCCAGGAGGTGGTTATATTCTGGCGGGCGGAGCCAGCGCTACGGAAACAAACACTGATAATCTAAAGGTAATGATGGAGGCCTCCCGAGAATACGGCATGTATTATTAGGCCCGGATTGTTATGAACATTCATGACTTAGGGAAAAGGATGTCGAACCTTTTGACCCTCAAATAAAGCTCAAAGAACAAGGTGTGCCGTATTTGATATAATAATGATTTCAGTTAGTTACAAGGATACGCGTATGAATCGAGGAGATATTAATAAGACAATAATGGAAGCGGCCCGGGAAATTGATGTTTATGATGAGGCTGATGTCATCGTTGTTGGCGGCGGACCTGGTGGACATTCCGCGGCAATAGCCGCTGCACGGAATGGGGCCAAGACTATCTTAATTGAGAGATACGGCCATCTGGGAGGTATGGCAACAGGAGGGATAGTTATTCAAATCCCGCATATGAGCGATGGGAGCCGTGAGCAGCAAATCGCCGGCCTGTGTCAGGAATGGCTCGACAGGCTGGATGTAGTAAAAGGAAACTTAAGCCCCAGGAGGGAAGATATCGGATCAGAGGATGCAGATCTGGTTTCAAAATGGCGTCGTTTTATGGGAAATGTCAGGGAAGGCAGGATAGAATATACTGCCTGGGTTGACCCTGAACTGTTGAAATGTGTTCTGAACGATATGGTGGAAGATGCCGGTGTGACTTTGATGCTTCACTCCTGGGGCACGAGGGCAATTGTTGAAAAGGATAAAGTGCAGGGTGTTTTTTTTGAAAGCAAATCCGGAAGACAAGCTGTATTAGGCAAGATAGTCATTGACGGTACGGGGGATGGTGATCTGCTTCCCTCAGCCGGTGCGGATTTCGATGACACGCTTGATCCTAAGAAACGTAGCTCGATGCTGGCCCTGGTTTTTCGCCTGGGCAACTGCGATTATCAAAAGTACTGTGACTTCAAGGAAAATAACCCGGAGAAGTTCGGTGAACTTATGCAAGAGATGGCCGAGGTGGCTGGTACCCGGCTTTTGCCCCTTCCTTCACCCCGCAATGATGTGATGTGGGTAAATAACTGGATACCCGGCCTGAATTGTCTGAATGTGACTGACCTCACTAAATTGGAAGTTGAGATGCGTAAAATCATGAGAAAGGGACATGCTTTTTTGAAGAAGAATTTCCCAACTTTTGAGAACAGCTTTATACTTGATACCGCATCACAGAC
>JAFGDF010000136.1 GCA_016932235.1 Deltaproteobacteria bacterium
AATCCCTGAATGTCATAGACTTTCCCTGTTAATTGTTTTTTCAAATTTTCATATCCCTTTTATAAAAACGGCGACGATAACGCCGCCCATAAATATAAATCCTTAGTGAATACCTTCCTCCCCTCTTAGGGGAGGATTAAGGTGGGGTCTCATAAAACCATTTTAAGACCCAGGTGCAACTGAAACATAGTTTACATTTTAGACCGGGTACATCGTTTACATTGCATTCCCCCTCTTAAGATTAAGAGGGGGTTACGGGGAGTTAACCCCTCCCAACCTCCCCTTATCCTAAGGGGAGGAATAATTGACCAACCTCCCCCTAAGAGAGGGAGGAAATATATTGCCCATCCATCCTTCCCTGTCCTAAGAGGGAGAGCAAGCTAAGGGCGCATCCCCCGTTGTCCCCCTTTGGAGGGGGCGCAGGGGGAGAACAAATTGGCTGTAGTCAGGACGACTGTTTATATCAAAGATTCAGTTCAGTTCGCTTTATAATATCTTCCTGACTGGCCTTGTATATTTCAACAAAGTAAGCGCTGAATCCCGCGATCCTGACAACCAGGTCCCTGTATTCTTGCGGTTTCTTTTGTGCCTTTCTGAGAGTATCCGCGCTTACGATATTAAACTGCATTTCCATGCCGCCCAGTGCGAAATATGTCTGGATGAGGGCTATGAGTTTTGATTTGCCTGTTTCATTTTTCAGTGACGTGGGGTGAAACTTCATATTCAAGAGAGTACCGTTCGAAAACCTCCTCTGGTCGATACGTGATACAGACTTGATCGTTGCCGTCGGGCCGTTTTTATCCATCTGCTGGACCGGGGAAATGCCGTCTGAAAGCGGCTCCCCGGCTTTTCTTCCATCTGGAGACGCGGCCGTTGACATGCCGAACAGGACGTGCGCCGTGACCGGATACAATCCGGCAGCATATCTGCCACGGGGTCCGGTCGCCGCGTTTACGGCATTTTTATAGACATCGGACGCCCATTTCACTAACTCATCAGTATAATCATCGTCGTTTCCGTAATGGGGCGCTTCATTCAGGATATATTGGCGCAGATCCTCCTTTCCCTCCCAATTCGTCATAATCGCGTCATAGAGCTCTCTAGCGGAAACCAGTTTCTTGTCGTAAACCATGTATTTTACGACCGCAAGACTGTCCGTAATATTGCCGATTGCGATGCCTGCGTTGCCGGTTGAGTTGTATTTGGCGCCGCCGTTCATTACATCTTTACCGGATTCCATGCAACCGTCGACGGTTGCCGAAAGAAGCGGAAGCTGCATATGTTCGGAGGCGACATACTCCCATGTGTTCACCAGGCTTATATGCCAGTTGACGAAATATTCCATCTGTTTTTTTGTTGCATCCAGGACCTCGTCAAATGTTTCCATCTCGTAGAGATATCCTGTGGGCAGGCCGACCTGGCCGCCAAACTTGCCGTCCGGTCCGGGCATCGGGTTATAACCGTTGTTAATCGCCAATAAAAAGGCATTAAGCATGTTAAAGAAGGATTCCGTGCCGTTGCCGCCCGGGCAGGCCCATTCATCACCGCAGCCCTGCGGTTCGACACAGCCGATCAGGCAATAGTTTCTCGCGCTTTCGATAGGAAGGCCCCTGTCCATAAGCGCCGGAATAATGACATCGTCATTTTCAAATGTCGGAACCCCGCCCGCGATCTGCGTCGTGTCTATTGCAGCCTCCCACAGCTCCCGGGGCGTACCCTTGTAGATGCGCAGGGACTGGGGCGGATCATGAAGAACAAGCCGTCCCGCAGACTGCAGCATCATAAACGATACAGGATTTGTCGCGTCATTGCCTTCTTTATCCACACCGCCTATGGTCATGAGCTGACCGCTTGTGTACCCGGGTCCGGTAAGCGTGGCAAAGTAGGGCCATATTTTGTTCATTTCAGCTACTTTCAAATAGAACAGGTCCAGAAGCTCCTGCGCCCTTTCATGGGTGATGATGCCGGCGGCAATATCAGCCTCATAAAATTTGCCCAGATACTGGTCTACGCGGCCGAAGCTGATGCCGTGCTGCTGGCCGTCAAGGCAAAGCCCGATCTGATACAGAAACATGCATTGGATTGCGTCATGGAAATTGCGGCAGGGATTCTCCATTATCCAGTTAAGAACATCCGCCATTTCTTCCAGTTCTTTTTTTCGCTCCGGATTGGCCTCAACTGAAGCCAGCTGTTTGCATCTTTCCGCGTATCTCTTCGAGAGAGTGATCATGCCCTCGCATACAATAGTAACGGCTCGGTAGAAATTATATTTGACGACACTGTCGCCGAACATGACGCCCTCCAGTTCGCCCATTTTGGCCTGGGCTTCCGATTTGATAGCGCCAAAGCCTTTGCGCATCGCTTTTTCGAAATTTGCGACAAAATGGCCGACCGGCGACATGCACGTATTCTTTGAACTGAAGTATGTGACGCCGCTTCCTGCCGCATCAAAGTAACCGAGCGGGATATATTCATCCACTTTTGCACTCAGGCATTCCTTGCGCCAGAAGTCTCCTGTTTGGAGGATATATTCGGCATCCTTATCATCGATGTCATAGGGATCCACATCCCTTTGGGGGATAGTGCCGGCCTTGAGTTCGTCCAGGAACCATCCGAAGGATATCTCAGGGTAGAGGGCGCAGGCCCGGTATTTGACTGCCTGCCACCCGACGATCACCTCGTCTTTGTTGATCAGCACGGGGAGTTTTTCACAGATGTTTCTGAAGTTTTTAGCCCGTTTCAGGATGCCCTGGAGTTGGGGATTATCCTTATAAAATTCCGTTACAATTTTATACCGGGCGATACAGATGCTGGGTCTTGTTGTGCGATATTTTTCACGTATCCTTTTGACCCGATCTGTAACCGGGCTTAGCTCATATTTCCTGGCGCGATCGATAGCCTGGTTTTGTTCGGAATCTTTGAAACGAGCAGCAGCTCGGCTTTGTTGACGCATATATTATGCCTCCTTCACCCTAATTATATCAATCTCACCTATTAGGGAAGATTGATACATTTCCTCCCCTCTTAGGGGAGGATTAAGGTGGGGTCTCATAAAACTATTCTAAGACCCCCTCCAACCTCCCCCTAAGAGGGGGAGAAAACATCCATTATAATATATGCCAAAATTGCGAATTGAGCAAGTATATTAGATATACGCCGCGACCTTGAATGTGGACATGACGGTTATTTCCTGGCTTGCCCAGAGGTCAATTACAGAGGAATTCATAATCCAATGGACATGGAAAATCTGGATTCATAGAAATATTAATAAGCTATAATTGATTGACAAGTAATCTATTTTACCTTTATATGGGCGAGATACAAATCCTTTAAAAGAGGTGATCAAATGAAAGATTTTAATGGAAAGACCGCCTTCATCACAGGCGCGGCCAACGGGATCGGCCTTGGCATGTCGATCACATTCGCCAGGGCCGGCATGAATATCATTATGAGTGATATTCGCAAGGATGACCTGGATAAGGCCGCGGAAGAGGTCAAAAAATATAATAAAGGCGTTTATACTATAGCGGTTGACGTATCGGATCGGGTGGCCTTAAAAGAGGCGGCTGATGAGGCGGAAAGGGCCTTCGGAAAGATTCATATCCTCTGCAATAACGCCGGGATTAATATGTTTGGCCCTATCGACGAGGCTACCTATGATGATTGGGATTGGATGATCAATGTCAATCTGTATGGCGTAATCAACGGATTGATGAGTTTTCTGCCCAAAATCAAGGCCCATGGTGAAGGAGGACATATAGTGAACACCGCCTCCATGGCAGCCTTTGTCTCATCTCACGGCACAGGCGTGTACAGCGCCACCAAGCACGCTGTACGGGGATTGACCGAAACGCTATGGTATAATCTTGCGCCTCAGAACATTGGCGTTTCCATGCTTTGTCCCGGTTTTGTCAACTCAAACATCCACAAGACAGAAGAGCTTAGGCCAGAACAATTTAAAAACAGCGGATACGCCGTGGGTCAGAAGATGTTTGAGGGAATGGGAAAGACCATGCAGGCTATAGGAATGTCTCCGCTTGAAGTTGGCGAAAGAGTCCTGAGAGGCATCCAGAATAACGACCTGTTTATCTTTTCACATCCCGAGATGAAGGAAGAGGTTGAGGAGAATTTTAGATGGATCTTATCATATTTTCCTGAAGAAGAAATCAATGAGAAGCGAAAGGATTTTGAGAACAAGCGAAGAGAGGCGAATATCAAGGATAGGATAAAGTATGATACCCGCAATAAAGTGAAACACGCGTTATAAATCTTCTTCTTAGTCTTTTAATATCGTTCATAAGTCTCGGTATGGCTTTTTTCCCATTGGAGGTTTTGCGGTCTTTGAAAGACGACATCTCAAATTAGATACCACCTTAGTCCAGCAATGGGCTGATTTTTAAGGGTTTACGCCACTGTCTTATATCAGAATGGTTAGTTGTTATAGAGGAATAGCTCATCAAACCCTTAAAAATCAGCCCATCAGCAACGTAAAAATTAGATGTCGTCTTGAAAAGATCGACAAAACCGGAAAATCCCAATTGAAGAAAACTGTTTTTCATTATTCCATGCGAAGACTTGTGAACTATATAAGTCTTTTATTAACTGTCCCACCCACACATAGTTCCTTTTATCCGTCATTCCGGAATTGATCCGGAATCCACCACCAACGTCATTCCCCGGCTTGCCCGCCCTGGCGCGACACGATTTGTTGTCATGTATTGATGACTTTTCAGAAACTAGGATAATTGACAGCTTAATTTTAATGCCAGGTCTGGGCCAGGGACCGGGGAATCCAGAAAATATTTGAAACTACTAGATTCCGGCCCGTTCGACAGGCCATTCGACAAGCTCATGGTCCTGAGCGAGGTCGAAGGACTCACGGCCTTGAGCAAAGTCGAAAGGCTTCGCCGGAATGACGAAACTGGCAATAAAATGTAATTTTTCATGTCTATAACCGCCCTGCCCTTGCCAGAGACTACTTTTTTGTAACCATTTCATACATCTGTATGGTTGAGCTGCGGTGCGTTCGCATCAGATCCATAGGCACTGCCCTTTTCAGCTCCTCGATTGTCCAGGGATCACCCTGTTTGGTTATGCTGTTCATGATATCCGATTCGGAGTACAGATGAACAGACTGTCCGCCGACAAAGAAAACCGATCCGCTGATGTTCGCCGCTTCATCCGTGGCAAGATAACAGATGAACGGGGCAAGATCATCAGGATTGGGACTGTTATCCAAAGGCAGTTTGAAATTCTCATATACCCAGGGGCCCTGTCCTTCAGGCTGAGCCTGCTCATAGGCGTAGATTTCAAATGAGGCGCGCGTTTTCGCGTTAGGGGCAAAGGCGTTACATGTGACTCCAAATTGGATCACCTCCTGGGCCACGGCATATGTCAATCCTACAACACCGGCGTTGGCGGCCGAATAATTCGCCTGACGTATGCCTCCGCCTTTGAAGGCGCCGGAAGTGCAGTTAATAATCCGCCCGAATTTTTGCTCAATCATGTAAGGCAACGCGTGACGAATACAATTAAAATAGGCCTTCGGTTTCACCATGCAGACCTTGTCCCATATCTCTTCGCTCATTTCCCAGATGGGGCTAAAGGCAAATGTCCCTGCCACATTTACCAGAATATCTATCCGCCCGAATCTATCCACGGCAGTCTGGATTAGCCTGCGAGCCGCTTCAAAATCCGTGATGTCTCCAAAAAAAGGTTCTGCCTCACCTCCCAGGTCACGAATGGCCTGGGCCGTGGTCTCAGCGTCGCCGGTAGCGGCCTTTAATGCCTTTTGTAACACTTTTCGATCATTGTCATTAAGGTTCCGCACTAAGGATTCGTTCATGATTGCGAATCCGGTTGAGCCGGGTTTTCGGTTATTGGTAATGACTTTGGCCCCTTCCTTTGCCATACCGATCGCGATGCTCCGGCCAATGCCCTGACCGGATCCTGTTATTACAGCGACCTTGCCTTTTAAGTTTTGTGACATCTTGGGCTCCTTTTTAAGATCTAGGATTTAAGGGCGCCGCGCTCTATTGAGCCGCTAGCGTATAAAATTGGTCATTATTCTCTCTTCTCTCTCAGGGAACGGAACTCCCGCTTTTACGGCGGCCTCCCTGCATTTTAGAAACCAGGCCATATTCCTTCCAAGCGTGCGCATTACCTGCAGTCCTTCCAGATCTTTTTTTACATCTTCAGGTGTAAAACCGTGCACCATATTCCAATAGCTTGATGAAATAACGGGCATCTCTGATATGGTAAAGTATTTATTAAGCTGATCAAATGTTGCCGTTGTCCCGGCCCTTCTTGCACTAACAACAGCCGCTGCCGGTTTCAGGTAAAAGGACTGTCTGCCTGAGCATGCGTCCGCAAAGAAGGCGCGGTCCATAAATGAAGTAATCGCGCCTCCCGCAGAGGCAAAATGCACAGGTGATCCGAATACAAATCCGTCCGCGTCTCCGGCAATATCCAGAAAATCATTGACCCTGTCGGAGAAAACACAACGCCCCAATTCCCGGCATTTAAAACAGGCAGTACACCCGGATAAGGGCCTTGTTCCGATTTGAAAGATTTCACTTTCAATCCCTTCCGCATTCAGGGTATGAGCCACTTCCTCCAGCGCTGTATAGGTGCATCCTTTTTCATTTAAACTTCCATTCACTAATAATACCTTCATAATAGATACCTCATCTTTATGCTCTTGTTGGATACAATCTTACTTATCAAGAAGGCCCTAATCAAGGAAAAATCGTTAGTTCCAAAATGAACGTAAAATGGAGTGTGCACGAAATAATGACTTGAGATACTTACTGTCTATTTTTAGACCGAACTGCAGATTACTGCTAAAGGGTCATGTCTTGGCAACTATCATTTTTTCTTTATAAGGCGATAAATAGACAATAGGATTAAAGCGCCTATGATAGCAAGCAGTATACTGATAAAATTAAATCCTGTTACTTTACTAATCCCCAACAAGGACCCGATATAACCTCCCAGGAAAGCTCCGGCTATACCTATCAGGATCGTGATGATAATTCCCCCAGGATCTTTCCCAGGCATGATAAACTTTGCCAGCAAACCCACAATTAATCCCATAACAATCCAAGATAAAATTCCCATAGATAACCTCCTTTTTAATCGGGGTTTATTGTTTTTCCATTATTCCCTTAACGTTTAAATCACCCTCTGATTTAAATGGAATTCTAGACAACATAAACGGGCCCCCTTCCAATCGAAGTCGTCCCTTAATTTTATACCTTAAAATATCCTCGTCGCTTAATGAAATGATACTTTTGATGACATCAAAAGCGGAAGAAAACACCTCTATGGCCACTATTTCGGTTCCAAATGCCGGAATTTCTACGGCCGTACTGGAAACGCCGGTTGCCAGATGGATATCATTTATCTCAATATCGCAGTTTATTCCCTTTGCGATAATGGGGATATCATTAGGATTCAAGACACGCAGTTGAACATTGAAAGATGCTTCAAGGGCCTTAATGTCTTTAACCTTGATATCTACAATATGAACAGTTGGAGATTCAAGGCGTTTTGTAACACCTGCGCATGCTGGTAGGGTTAAGAATAATACGGCAATTAGAATTAGTAAGTAATTTCGTGATTTTGTCCGAGATATTATATCATTCATCGTTTTGTCAGCTAAGCTTCATTTTTTGACCGATCTTCCGGCCGGTTCACTAATTGCGGAAAATCAATCGGAAAAAGTGGGATATTAAGATTCATTCTGCCTGCAAGGACCTGATAAAAGCATCGGCCTGTTTGATCGCATTCTCCATGTCCCGAACAAGTACATCCACATTCGTCTGAACGCTTACGGCTTCTTTACTTAGCCCGGCAATAGCCTTGGCATTAAGGTTGTGCTTCATGAATAGGACCTGGTCGCGAAGAGGTGCCAGGGCCGGTTCCAGTTTGGCTTCGGCCTTCTTCATGGCATTAATTAGTTCAGTATATTTTTTCTTTGTGGCATCATATTTCTTCTGGCTCGACCTCCTCAGGGTGTTACTGGTGTATTGCTTGATTTCTGAACTCCATTCAGTGAACAACGCGTCGGAAACATCTTCGACTGCACTGATGCGGTTACTCACGTCAGCGGCTTTAGACTCGCTTTTCTTAAGCGTCGCATTCAGTTTGTTATATTCTGTCTCCAGATCGCCGCCCTGGAAGTTAATAACGCTTTTGAATTGTTCCATAGCCGTCAGGAACTGTTCTTTGGCTTCATTATGTGTATCACGCGCGTCTTTTACGCGGTCAACCATTATGTCGCGTTTGTGCACTCCCATCTTTTCCATGGTGTCGTAGTAAATGGAATTGCAGCCGCTTAGAGCGGGAATTATTGTGAGAAGGATAAACAACCGAATTTTCATGGGTGTCACCTTTGTTCCAGCAAATTATAATGACAGGTTGATTGCGGATTTTCTGTGCTATTTATATCAAAATAGTAGAAAATAAACAAATATATGAACTGGTTTTCTAACCTTTAGTATAGTCCAAGTTGAAATTATCCCAAATGATCCGAACTGTCGATAAAACCGAAGTCCTTATACTGATTTACAGAACTAAATTTTAATACCTATATTTTCAACATCTACTTAGAAGTGTATGGGAGAATTAGCGGACTGGAACATTTTAGTCGCTCGCTTTTTTCTATCTTCCCTGTGTGCCCCCCTGCTTCCAGACAGCAGTCCTGTCGATGCCGAAATCGGGGCGCGATCCGTCCTCGGCCGGAATCGTGAACAGATAATTGGGCCCCGCATCCACCGCTGACTCTTTCGGCCTCTTCAGCTGCGGCACCCAGTCATAGGGCACTCGATAAGCCCGGTAAACAAGGTTGCGGATCATGGGGATGTCTGAGTCCCAGAGATAAGGATTCATATATTCCCATACAATCTCATAATCCCGTGTGACCTCAATAATGCGCCCCTGGGCGCCTTCGGTAATGAGCGTATTGCCGTTGGGAAGACGCTGTGCGGAGGACACATTGACGCTGTACATCTTATGACCGAATACCGGATCCGGTTTTCCCGAAGAGTTGGGGACATATTCCCATACAATCTCCTTTGTGACCGGGTTGAACTCAATAACGCGGGAATAGTCACGCCGCATAACCGTTATGCCCTCCTGCGCAAAATCGGTTGGAGGTCCGTATCCTGACCCGCCGCCGTTGTCAAATACCATAATGTTGCCCTCGCCGGGCAAACCCTTGGGGATCATGTGTGTATGGTGGGGGCCGATCATCCATCCCAGCTTCTTGTCATCGCCGTCCCGATAGTAAGGGCCGGCGCGCCATACGATCTTGCCGCTCTTGTGGTCTATGATCGCCAGGAGACCGGCCTCGCGGCTGTCAAGGATGATATTGTCAGGATGGAACCGCTGGTCGCCAGCGTCATACCATTTATTAGGCCCAAGATAAGAGGCGCAGTTCTGATGAAACCAGTCAAATCCATCCCCTTCACTCCGGGGCTCCCTTTTAAAATTCTGCATGGCCTTCAATGCCGCTTCGTCAAAACCCATCTCATCCAGATGCTCCGACGCCTTCCATGTCCAGATTATTTTGCCGGTGGAGATGTCAACCTCGTAAAGGACATCATCTAGGAGCGGCACATTCCTGTTGATCTTCTCATTTCGCACATTGTGATGAGCCAGGGCCAGAATAGTGCCTTCGGATATGTCCGGCGGAGGGGCATCGGGTATGTAATAGCCGACGGGGTTCCCTTTTATCTGCAGGTCGTGATGCTGTCTGGAAAGCCACATGGTTCCATCGCCTTCATTAGCCTTCCCTTCCTGCCATTGGTTGAACCTCCAGAGTACCTCGTCGTTGAAATCCCTCAGCTGGATTTCAAGGCCGTCCTGCCGTCCATGCCTCCAGGAAGCGGTAGAGGTCAAAAGATATCCTCCGGGATATACCTTGTTCGGGTGATGAAGCTTCCCTTTCCAGAGATGAACCAGGTTTCCGTTCATATCGATAAGACGTCCTTCATCAGACGAAAGTATTGTGAATCCGTTCCAGCATTTATCGGGTTTGTAAATGGTCGTCCCCAGGGGATAGACACTGGGATTAGCGTGCGTGACAACCGGGATCACCAACAACAAAGCAGTCATAATGATCTTTACCAAAGATCTCATTTCATATCCTCCCTATCTGCTAGTGTTTTCCACTTAGTATCTCAGGTATGTGGGAACCATGGTTCTGTACTTTTCCGTCAGCGTCTCCCAGTTGCCGGGCAGTTTGATCTCCTTGGTAACAAAATAATTGCCAAATCCACCCGCGCTCTGCAGCAGACCCATCCAAACACCTGGGCCGCCTGCTACGACAATAATGAAATCTTCATTCTGCAGTCGTCCTGGTCGACGACTATCCCTGCCCGCCGATCTTTCCATAATGAATTCTTTGACATGTTTTTTGGACCATCCTTCGCTTGAAAATATATTGGCATGGTCCGGAATCACTATCAGACAGGATAAGGCGCCGAGTCCCATATCCGCCAGCGTGGTGGCAATGCCCTCGGCGTTTGTCTGGGCGGGTATTGTCTGTGTGTAGCGATTGGGAAACATAACGGTTAAAGTGTTGTCGTCCTTTTCGTAGCCAAATTCAACATGCAGGGGCTCCCACGGGCTTTCCTCCTCATTCTCTCCGAGGACAAGTGCATATTTGGCAGGATTCCCCAGTGTGCCCATATCCTCTATGCCCTTTCTGGCGCCGCCGATATTCTTGATGATCAATCCAAGGGCCCGCCCGATCGCGGCATTGGCAAGATCCCCAGGACTGAGGGCGCCGGAACCATAATTGATATGGATATCCTTTCGTATTGGTCCGTTGATCACCAGCAGGGGCGCCCAGGAGCCGGTGCTGACCTCAAATGTGTCGAATCGTGTTTGCGGATCCGAAACGGCCTCCACAGCCGCTATAAGCACGGGCATATGCGTCGGAAGGGCGCCGGCCATAACCGCGTTCACGGCGATTTTCTCTATAGTAGCCTTGCCCATCCGGGGGATGATTTTAGCTACAACATGGTCTGGCGGCAGATCCGTTCCTTTCATCATTTCCGCTACCGCGGCTTCTGATGGAGGGACGATGGGCAGTCCATCCCCCCAGCCTTTGCGATAGAAGAACTGGTTGACCTCCTCATAAGTGCCCTTAAATGCGATCCTTGGCGGTGTTTCAGCATCCAACCGGGGTGATTTCTCCTCCTCGGTCAGAGGCCGGATCAACTCCGCGATAATTTCCTCAAATACCTTGTCGATGCCGGATTTAATATCTTCGGCCACAGTGGATTCACATGCGATCGATGTTCCCAAAACGCGAACACCCGGCATACCTTTACCGGATGCCGCGGAATGGGCGTCATTCACAAAACCGCGATTCGCCAGTAACACGACCGGCGTTCCAAAGTCCTCAATGGCGACGCCATTATAAGCGAGGAACTTTGTGCAGGACCCTCAATCCCCAACCGCGGCAATGACAGCATCCATTTCTTTAGCCCATGCCGTGAACTTTTCCTTGTTTGCAGTTTCTGTTTCAAGGACATTTGGGAGGCTGGAATCAAAGAGGCTGGTTTCAATGTCTGGGAAACGTTCCTTCAGTCTCCTTTCAACCTCAGCCTGGATAGGCCTGGCCGCCCGCTTGAAGTTGGCGAAAAGCCCGACCTTTTTCCCGGACAGGGAATCCAATCTTGGCGAGATGCCCCGGAGTGGTATTGGGTCAACTTCCGCCCAGGGACTGAGTACCTCATACTGATATTCTGAGGCATCCTTGGTGGAAGTTTTTCCGGAACATGAGAATGCCGCCATGATGGTAAAAACCGTCATAGCCAATATTGGAATAATGCGTCGCATTTTGTCCTCCTCCTTAATCTTATTTTTTTATATAGAAAAATCTAGCCCCGAGAATCCATTCAGTCAAGTAAAATGAATTAATATCTTTCTTAAGTCTTTGCATGGGATTTTTTCCTGCAGGAGGTTTTGCCGGTCTTTGAAAGACGACATCTCATATAAATTCCACCTTAGATTGGCAATGGGCTGATTTTTAAGGGTTTACGCCACTGGCTTATGTCAGGATGGTTAGTTGCTATAGGGGAATAGTTTATCAAACCCTTAGAAATCAGCCCATCGGCAACGCAAAAATTAGATGTCGTCTTGAAAAGATCGGCAAAACCGGAAAACCCCAGCAGGCAGGCAAGATGACCATTTATTTAATGCGTTCACTATAGTTTTTGATTGACCACTCCTATTCCTTATCTTATTCTGTTCTAAATAATGGCTCTATAAAACTTAAAGGAACAACCATGAAAAAAGATCGTTCAGTAAATGGCTTAAACCTCGCGGTTTTGCCGGTTTTAATCATAGCTTCATTGCTGATTGTATCCGTATGCGCCGCGATGCAGGCGGAAATCCCCCGGATAAGCATTCAGGAATTAAAGAAGATGATGGATCAGGGAGTAAAGGTGACCATAATCGATGTGCAGCCAAAGGCTATTTACGATAAAGGACACATCAAAGGCGCTGTCTCTATTCCTTGGAAGTCCCAGATTTCGCTGGAAGACGTATGGTCTCTGGCGAGTGACAAACCGATTGTCACGTATTGTGCCTGCGGCCCTGGGGAATCGGACAGCGCGGATGTTGCCAATCAGCTGATCCGGATGGGTTATGATGATGTAAAGGTCCTCAAAGACCCTTCCATTCAGGGGTGGAAGGAAGCGGGATATCCAATAGAGAAAAAATAGCATTCCGCAGTTGCCTTAATCGGCGCCTTATAATATTCATTATTATAAATCTTTTTTGGGAGGATTATCCATGGCAGGCAAAGCACCTAAAGGCTGGTATGATATCACCGTTCCCTTGAAACAGGGCATGATATACATGCCCATCGACCCTGTTGCCCCGCGCATCTATCGTTACAGCGATAGGGCCCTCGGCGCGCCCGTTACTATGACCATGCTGGAAATTATCGCCCACACCGGCACGCATATCGACACCCCTCTCCATTTCATCCCGGACGGCTCAACAATAAGCGATATGGATCTGGACGCTACCATCGGGCCCTGCCGTGTTATCGGGATTAAAGACCGGAACCGGATTACTTTAGAAGAGATAAGGCCTTACAATATCAAAAAAGGAGAACGGCTTCTTTTCAAGACCCGCAACTCGCCGGAAAGCTACGCCGGCAAGCAATTCATGGATGATTACGTCTATTTTTCAGATGAGGCCGCCGAGTATATCGCGTCCAAGGGAGTCCGGCTGGTCGGGTTGGACTTTATAACCATAGGCAACTACAAGGATGAGGCCAGCGTAGTCAAGACGCACACCTTCTTCCTCCAGGCGGGCGTCTATATCATGGAGGATTGCGCCCTCGGCGACGTGCCTCCCGGCGATTATGAACTGATCTGCCTGCCGCTCCTTATATGGCACGGCGACGCCGGCCCCTGCCGCGCTATTCTAAGGCCGCTGACGAAGTGGAGCCCCGCCGACTGAAGTCGGCGGCAATCACCTACCCGCGATTTCGTCCTGCATCTGAAGGACATGTTTGTCTTCAATCCTGTATCCAAAATAAAATACTGCCGCTGCGATTGCGCTCGTCACAGCCGTGGAATAGATCATGATAGAACTGATGCCCTCAACTACTTTGGGCGCAGGTTCTGTATTTGCCACGAATCCGATTGCCATCAGGCCAAATGCAATGACTCCGCTTCTGATCAGGACGCCCACTTTAATGGGAAATGTCTGTAAGGCCATAGTAAAAGCCCGTATGTTTTTGCCTGTCTTCCATTCTCCATAAACGACTGTATCAGAAAATAACGCGGTACTCATGGAGCTGGCCACCATTCCAAGCAGGGAACCGAGGCAGAAAATGATGGTGAAACCCCATGTTGTTGCACCGAAGAATTTGCCCGTGGCAAATACGATGGCGGTCAAAACCAGGAATATCCAGTAGGAACGACGCTTGCCGATTTTTACTCCAATCCATGTGGCGGCAAATGTTCCCACCAGCCTTGAGATGCTGATAACCAGGATAAAGACTGTAAGGAATGCCAGGTTGTCGAGAACATATTTAAAATAGTAAATGGCAAAGGCCGAGAGAATAAGAATATATGAATTGCGGAATACTTCCGCCACCATCAGCAGCAGAAGAGGAGGATTTTTAAAAACCAGCTCGACCATTTCAAGCACGGATTGTTTCTGAGACTTAGCGCCTGCATCCGATATGATTTCATCATAGGGATCCCTGCCGTATGTCATTTTATATATATACAGGTACCCCAGAACCATGAAGAAAACGTAGACTGCCGTTGCAAGCGAAAAACCGGCTACTTCATTGGTGTGAGAAGTGAAAAAATCTATCATAGGCAGGCTGGTAACTGAAAATATAATCCCTGCCGCGGACATCCCCTGGGCCCTGCTGGCGGATAATATGGTTCGTTCATCCGGCGATTGACTTAACCTGCCCACCATGGAAGCGCTTGCCGTGAACATTATATTCCATATCAGATGGCTGGCGACAAAGCCGAAGCCTATGATTATGGCAGCCGAGAGCATGGTACCGATTTTAGTGAATTGCAGAATAAATAATACAGCTACAACCGGTGGGCCGACTAAAAACCAGGATCGGTATTTCCCCCCATACATCAATGTGACCTTCTGAAGTATGACGCCTGCCACTAGTGCAAACACAATATCAGCCAAGCTGGTTAATCCCAGGATGTATCCGGTTATTGAAAGGGAAAATTCTGCATAGTCGGTAAGGAAGGCCGAGAAAAAATACATTTCCATATTTGCCATTAGAACAAAGCCCAGATCGGCAGTTCCATACGTATAAAGCAATAATTTGTTCAATTTCTTAGGCATAGGAGGATTTCATGACTGCTTATCGCAGCATAAACTTCGGAGGCGTTGAATTTTGTTTATAATTGCTTAACAATCCAATGATTTGGATAATCTTTTTTTAATTTTTCTAATAAAATTTTTGCTTTATTTGGATCAGGTTCGAATTGGTATTCATATACCTTTGCCGGTATAAAGGTTGGATCAATTTTTCTTAGTTCATTTAAGACTTCTATTGAAGCTTCTCCGTTTTTTAACTGCATTAATGTTTCTGCTTTATATAAAAGCAATATAGGATGTATTTTATTAAATCTTACAAAATAATTTTTCGTTAATAACTCTATATATTTTAGACATAAACTTGGCATTTCTTGTGAGTACGTTTGATAGAAAAGAAGTAAATATGCTAAATCTCTATTTTCTAAATTTACATCATCTTTAAATTTTAATAATTCATCGAATGATTTATTTATCTTAGGATTCACCATTGGCCCGTCATCTGATTGGAAACTTTCATAAGTCAAATCCATAATGAATGATATGTTATCATTATTAGTCTTTTTTTTAGAATTATCAGATATTATCCAATATGGTAAAAAAATGTTTTCTGATTTTAAATCTAATATCCCATCGCCATCAGTATCAATTAGGCAGTATGCGTTTGGCGGTGAACCTTGTATGACTCCTAATAAATAGTTATTATTGGCATATACAAATACAGGAGATTTGCCATCTATATTTGGGCTATATGAATAATATGTAGTATTTCCTTCCGCCCAATCTGAGATCATAAGACCTTTCATTTTATATTCGGGAGGATTTATTTTAATATAAATAGAAACATTGTCATTTTCTTTTAATAAATCAAATGAATAAGCGTTTGCACTTAAAATTAATATTAATAGAATTAGATTAAAAAATTTTACCATTTAATCCTCCAAATTTATCTTGAACATGATATATTATCCAGCAAACGGATAATATAGATTTTTTTCAATATGGGATATTTATATCAAAATTATGGTGGAAAGATAAAGTTACTACTTGATTCCAATCCGATACTTTTACTCCTGATACTATTCAATTATACCACCTGGGCCTATGACCTGATATTTCTTATCGCCTTTTTCATGAAAGGCAGTAATATGATATTGATCTTTCCCGGCAGAAATTATTTGAAGTATCACACCCTTATCGATATATAAACCGTATTGAGATCCCAATAAATTATCAAGGGAATCAGCGTATGTTTTATTATCAATCCAATATGCCTCCTGAGCCACGGCAGCGTCCATTAAATTTCTCTGGGTCACAGTGTTATATGCGTCTATATCTTCCTTTGCCCCGGCCTTTTCCAGCATCTGTACAATATCTGTGTATTCCTTCTCCCTGGCTTTCATCAGGGCATATGCGCCATTGGTTTCATTTACAATAGCACCCTTTTCTATAAGGAGCCTGACTATATCTGCATGACCATGCTTTGATGCCCAATAAAGGGCCGTAAAACCGTCTGCACCCTTTGCCCAACCATCGGTAGCCTTTGCATTTACATCAGCACCCATTTCAATAAGCAGCTTGGCAACTTCCAGATGACCTGAGGCAGATGCGCACATTAAAGGAGTTTTGCCATAGTTTTTTGCGTTGATATCCGCGCCATCTATCAGGGCAGTGTAAACTCCAGCGAGGTTGCCATACATTGCGGCATGAATCAATTTGGCATTTAATTTTGATCCTGCCGCCATGGCAGTGCCTCCAAACATCAACGAAACACATACAATAAAGAGTAATATCCGTTTCATGGGACACTCCGTTTTTCATTTAGATTTACTGAACAAAAACCAAACAATACTAATCAGCTTCTTTGTGTATGAGAAATCTATATCAAAATAATAAGAGGATTACAAACTTGCTTTTGGTTCTGCAGTATATAATTTCGGCAAGGTTTAACATTCACAGAATGAATATTCAATCCATCTTTTATACTGGTTGATTTGTGTGGATTTTATAAGATTTTATTTTTTACTTGACAAGAAGTCATAGTATTGTCCCTTATTAATTACATAAAACCTTTCTCACATCATTAACCTAAAAAAGGGGATCTGATATCATGTCAATTGTACTTTTTTGCCTTATTGCGGCAGCGGGTGTTGTTCCTCCTGCAGACGCAATTCTTTACAGGGACTCGAACATGCCGGTGGAACAGAGGGTCGCGGACCTTCTTTCCCGCATGACCCTTGAGGAAAAGGTCGCCCAGCTGACCAGCACCATGGAGTTTGCGGGATTCGGTTCCGGGGAGCAGAAATCCTTTGTTGACAAAGAAGGGAAATTTCTTCCGGAACGCGCTGCCGAGATGTTCGGACACGGCATAGGCCAGATATCCAGACCCGGCGGTATGCGGGGACCGAGGGAGACGGCAGAATTCACAAATACCGTCCAGAAGTGGATGATAGAAAATACACGCCTTGGTATCCCTGTAATGTTCCATGAGGAGGCACTGCACGGCCTTGCTACCCGCGGCGCGACATCATTTCCCCAGGCCATAGCCCTTGCCTCGACATGGGACTGTGATCTTGTTCATGAAGTCTTCACCGCGGCGGCGATTGAAACCCGTTCCAGAGGGGTGCAGCAGGTCCTTTCCCCCGTGCTTGATCTTGCTCGTGATCCCAGGTGGGGTAGAACGGAAGAGACATATGGCGAGGATCCCTATCTCGCGGCAAGAATGGGCGTGGCCGCCGTCACGGGATTCCAGGGCAATGCCCCGCCTGTTGATAAAGAACACGTTATTGCCACAGGGAAGCATTTCGCGGTTCACGGCCAGCCCGAGAACGGCACCAATGTGGGGCCGGCTAACTATTCAGAGAGGATTATCAGGGAGCAGTTCCTGGTGCCCTTTGAGGCCGCTGTAAAGAAGGCAAAACTCCAGAGCATGATGGCCTCATATAATGAGATCGACGGCATACCCTCCCATGCGAACATGGCCCTGCTGGAGGGCATCCTCCGCCGCGAGTGGGGATTTGCCGGTCATATTGTCTCGGACTATTTTGGCATAAGAGAGCTTAAGGAAAAGCATTCTGTCGCTGGTTCCTATGAGGAAGCCGCCAGGCAGGCGCTCGAGGCGGGTGTGGACCTGGAACTCCCCTACGCTGAGGTGTATCCCCTTCTGCTTGAGCAGGTCAAGCAGGGCAGGATATCGGAAGCAGCCCTGGATGCCTCTGTTGCCAGGGTATTGAGGTCAAAATTTATCACAGGCCTGTTTGATGATCCATATGCTGATCCGGATCTTGCCGAAAAGGTGTCCAATCGCCAGGGGCACAGGGATCTTGCTCTCAGGGCGGCAAGAGAGGCCATTATACTGCTCAAGAACGAAGGCGGTCTGCTTCCTCTTGACAAGGACAAATTCAGGAAGATCGCTGTTATAGGCCCAAACGCGGAGGAGGTTCATCTCGGCAACTACAGCGGCTTTCCCGAAAGGGGAGTAAGCATACTCCAGGGCGTAAAGGAAAAGGTAGGCGCTGAGCACGTCCTGTTCGCTGAAGGCTGCAGGATTACGGAAAACAAACCAGCGCCATTCAGCAACGAGGAGATCAGGTTCGGTGACCCGGAACTGAACGCTAAACGCATCAGGGAGGCTGTCAGTATTGCTGAAAAGGCTGATGTCATAATCCTGGCCCTTGGCGGCAATGAACTGACATCGAGGGAGTCATGGACAGGCCACCTGGGAGACAGGGACAGCCTGGACCTTCCCGGCAGCCAGGATGACCTTGTCAGGTCAATAATGGGGCTTGGCAAACCTGTTGTGGTTTTCCTTCAGCATGGCCGTCCCAACGCCATTAACTATATATCGGAGAGTGTCCCCGCGATCCTGGAAGGATGGTATCTGGGGCAGGAGGCTGGAACTGCCGTGGCTGATGTCCTGTTCGGTGATTATAATCCGGGAGGAAAGCTGCCTGTATCCGTCCCCCGGACAACAGGCCAGCTGCCTGTCTTTTACAACCATAAACCCACCGCGAGGCGCGGATATATCGGATCAGCCACGGATCCCATTTACCCCTTCGGATGGGGGCTGAGCTATACAACATTTAAGTATGCCAATCCCTCTGTTACGCCGGACAATATCGGGACAGGGGGCAAAACAACCGTCTCTGTTGATGTGACCAACACCGGTAATGTAACAGGTGACGAGGTCGTGCAGCTTTACATAAGGGACGAGGTAAGTTCCGTAACCCGGCCTGTCAAGGAACTCAAGGGCTTCAAACGAATCACCCTTGAACCGGGTGAGACGCGTACCGTGAATTTTAGCCTGGGTCCTGAAGGGCTTTCCTTCCTTGATCGGGATATGCACAGGGTCGTGGAACCCGGCGCCTTCAGGATTATGGTCGGCGGCAATTCCGTGGATTTGATCGAAACAGTGTTAAATGTCACGGAATAGGCATTACTCCCATCCGGTCTTGGTCCCATAGGGCAGCACCAGGCCGGTTGCCTCAATATCGTATATCTTTCCCTTTTTTATCTTAAAAAAGTGGATGGCAGGCATATTGAAGGTCCCCTGGTACGCCGGCACGCTGTCCACCCCGGGTATTCCGTAGAGCTTCATGGTCTTGAGCTTGCTGTCATGACAGAGATTGGAAAATCCCACTGCCAGGCCCTTCTGCTCATCTATTACCAGAAGACGCCGGTTTCTGATCTCGGATATGTAACCCCATACGCCGGCAGTGATCTGGCCTTCGCATGTATTTGGCACAAGCGAGAGGGCCTTTGCCAGCTTCATCATTTCCGGGTCTATAGTCTCCGGTGGGGCAAAATCCCTTGGCGCCTCCTTTGGTTCAGGAAAATCTTCCTTCTTACCTCCTACAGATATTCCCCCATTCTCACGTCGCTGGCATTCCTGGGCGAATGGCGCAAGTTTTCCGTCTTCACCTGTGAGGGCATCATAGTAGGAAAGCCCAATATCGAGCATCTGATCCCGGGGTGTTTTATCTTCCGGGGCTATATCCTCCACAAGTCCGGGACGGGGTTTTTGCAGATTCTGTATATTGATTTCATTCCTTTTAACCACATGATGCTCGGCTTCCGAGATTTTGCCCCGGCGCAGCGCAAGACGCACCCCAAGCAGAATATCCTGATTCCTGTTCTCCTTCATCATGACAAGGGCGACCACCTGCTGGTTTACGGGATCTGCCGCGTATATCTGGAATTCTGAAGGGCCACCGGAGGCAGTTTCCCAAAGGCCGTATCCAACAGGAATCTCAGCGGTGTTCTGGGTATACTTTACATATCTGTCAAATGGTACTGCCGACGGATCATGGGCGACCAGGGCTGCCAGGTAGTCTTTCATGAGATCTACCAGGCATTGCCGGTCGCAGGTTTGAGCTGCCTGCAGAAATGAAGGAACAACTAATAAAGTCACGAATACCAGTAATAAACACGATTGTTTCATTTTCATTCTGACTCCCTCCTCTTAAAATGGTTTGTATTAACGGACTTCGATTGCGCTGTTAAGACGGATATCATCCGAAGCAGCGCCGACCATCAGCCGGATGTTTCCCTTTTCCAGCACAAATGCATTCTTTGCCGTATCCCAGTAGGCGAGATCTTCAGCCTTCAGCGGTATAGGAACCGCGACACCCCGACCCGAAGGGATGTGAATACGCCGGAAGCTTTTTAGCTCCTTGGCCGGTCGTTCTACCTTCGAATCCGGATAGCTCACGTAGAGCTGCACCACCTCATCGCCGTCCATAGAACCGGTGTTCCTGACATTCACGGTTACGTACACCGTTTCGCCGGTCTTTAATATCGCGCGATCTGTGCTAAGGTCGCTGTATTCAAAATTTGTATAACTAAGCCCATGTCCGAACGCGAACAAAGGGCTGTTCCGGTCATACATATACGTGCGACCGTTACGGATATTGTAATCCAGGATCGGCGGGAGCCGATCAATGGATGAGGGCCATGTCTGCACCAGCCGGCCGGCGGGATTCTCTCTTCCAAAAAGAACATCAACGACACCGCCGCCCAGTTCCTGGCTGGATTGCGTCACATGTAAAATGGCCGGTACATTGTCCTTCGACCAGGAGATATCGTAAGGAAAACTCGAAACCAGCACCAGGACGGTATTGGGATTAACCGCTTTCACCAGGCGCACCAGGTCTTCCTGCTCGAGAGAAATCGCCTGGCGATCCACTTCTTCCCGGCCGTCACTGGCCACATAATTCTCTCCCCATCCCAGGCCGTGGCTCAAAGGGTGATTCCCGATGCAGACGACAGCCACATCGGATTCGCGCGCTGCTTCAACGGCCGCGTCGGCTTTGTTGTCAGCGGCATAATTAATCCGGACATCGCTTCCGACCCAATTTCTTATCCCATCCAGGATTGATACCTTATAGGGCGGTGTCCCGGCATACCAGTCTGAAACTACCAGGTCGGCGCTCGGGCCTATCACGGCGATCGATTTCAGGTCTTCCTTTTTGAGCGGAAGCAATCCGGTATTTTTCATAAGGACTATGGACCAGACCGTTGCTTTTCGGGCCAGCAATGCTGCTTCCTGCTTCAACCACGGTTTTCCCATATCGTCAATCCCGATTCCGGCATATGGATTATCCGGACCGCTGTCCATCAGCCCCAGTTTGAGCATGACCCGCAGCGTACCGCGGACAGCCCCATCAATATCCTTTTCATTAATCAATCCGTTATTCAGGGCCTCCTGCACATAGGGCTTGTACTGGTCCAGAAACATCGTTATGCCTGAATGTATACAAGCCGCGGCCGCTTCGGCATAGTTATTGAAGTATTTATGGGAATCCACCAGGCGTTTGAAGGCCCCGCCGTCGGTGCATATGATCCCGTTCTGTCCCCATTCTTTCACCGTAACGTTCTTTAATACGGGGTGTACAGTACAGGGTATGCCGTTGTATTTATTATAGGCGGCCATATAGGCGCGGGATCCGCCTTCCACGACCCCCTTGTAGAACGTGTAGGCGTAGTACTCCCGGAACAGGCGATCATCAAAATCCGAGGAATCGACAAACCGGTTGTTCTCATTGCTGTTCGCGAGGAAATGCTTCATAAGCGAGGCTGTCTTCCAGTACCGGGGATGGTTCCCCTGCAGCCCTTTGACATACGCTACTGTCATGGCTGCCGCGAGAAAAGGGTCTTCCCCATAGCACTCCTCCGTCCTTCCCCAGCGAATATCCCTTCCCAGGTCCGCGTTTGGCGCCAGAACGATAAGCCCTCCGGTCCCGAACTCGGAATTCTGCGCCAGATAGCGTGCTTCATATGCCTCCCAGTCCGCGATTCGTTCAAGAAATTCCGGATCCCACATCTGGGCCAGCCCGATGGCCTGGGGGAACGTGGTCGTTGGCGCTTCTCCTTTCCCTTTGACGGCCCAGTTGGCCGGGCCGCTCCACGCCAGCCCATGCAGCCCCTCCACAATCCGGGTACCGCGTACTCCGAGCCGGGGAACGCCGGGAAGCATGGGAGAAAGATTGTCAATCTTTTCCTCAAGGGTCATCAAAGATATAAGATTGTCCAGGCGCACGTCATCCGGAAGGCCGGGATCCTGAAAAAGGTAGGTTTCCGCATATACAGCATCTGTTCTAAAGGGTGAGGCCGGCAGGCCTTCTTTGCTGTACAGATTCGCGCCTTCGGGATTATCGGCCCACCCATAGCGTACGGCTATTGGGCTTTCTATATCATCATTCCATACAACGACCTTATCGCCTTCTATCCTTGCCCTTGCCCAGACAAATTTTTTATCAGCCCCTGCAATGGCAAAGTGTTTCAGGTCATCTCCTCCTCTGGCAATCAATCCGCCGCCAATGTGTGTAAAGGTAAGAATGATCCTGTTTCCCTCGATCTGCATGGATCTGTAAATCGGGCCCGAATAGACAATCTCTTTATCACCGTAAGCCAGCTTTCGGGCGGCGAGCGCGAGGCGTTTAGCCACGTCTTCCTTATTCAGCGGATGAATATCGTTCCATTCACCTATATCAACGGTAACGGCCATCGCGGTATTGGGTACGGAAAGTGTCTTAAGTTGCGCCTCTCTAAGCTCAGCCCAGTCGCTCTCTGAAGGATTTTCTTCGGCCTCCATAAAATTGGCCAGCTGCACATACAGGAAGGGAAAATCTTCCTGATTCCATTTGGCCCTCCAGTCGCCTATTAACGCGGGGAACAGTCTCTGATATTCCTGAGCTTTGGCCGTGTTCGATTCCCCCTGGTACCAGATAACCCCTTTGATCCTATAGTTCAGGAGCGGCGCGATCATCGCGTTATATAATCCCAGCGGCTGCCACTGGATAAACGTTTGGCCGGGCAAAGGTTCCATTACAGCGCCCAGCTTATACTGCCACGGGCCTTTTAATGCGATTGTCTGATCCATGGTTGACAGTTCATATGGTTTATCCGGGACAAAACCTCCCCTGCCTGAATTATTAATGACCCTGATTACTATAATATTCCGGCCTGCTCTCAGCAGGTTCGAGGGGATATCATATATCCTCGGCGGGTACTGATACGAAACCGTGCCCACGATCTCGCCGTTAACATAGGCAGTATCGGCATCGACAATCCTGCCAAGCCAAAGCCTCGCGGGTCTGCCTGTCATGGAGGCCGGCACATTGATCTCTTTTCTGAACCAGACAACGCCGTTCACGGGCCCCAATTCATGGTCTGCCCAGTAGCCCGGCACGCTCATGGTCGCCCATCGCGATGCATCGTAATCGACATCGAACCACGGCATCTGACCTTCTTGCATACCTTTATCAATCTGCTGGAGGCGATTATACCATTCGCTGCTGACAGCATTATCCTTGTCGACGATCTGTTTAATGTATGCGTCATCCTCAAATCTCTTGGCCGTTTCCAGATACTCGGGAAAGGCCTTTAAGGCGTCCTCGCTCAGCCATGCCTGGGCGGGCGAGCCGCCCAGGCTGGAGTTGATCAGACCTATGGGGACATGGTATCTTTCAAATAACTCCATCGCGAAAAAGAAACCCACGGCGGTAAATTCAAGAACGCTTTCGGGATTTGCGGATACCCAGCGGCCGGACTTTAGATCTTCCCGTGGCCCCTTGAAATTATATTCGTCCGGTACGACAAACTGCCTTATGGCGGGGTTATCAGCATTAGCGATTGCATCCGGGTAACGGTATTTTACCCTGTCCATTAAAAGCTCCATATTCGATTGTCCGGAACATACCCACACATCGCCTACCATAATATCTTTAAGTATTATATTATTGTCGGCCTCAATACTCATGCTGTAGGGGCCGCCCGCCTCCAGTTGGGAAAGGAGCACCTCCCATTTGCCGTCCGCGCCCGCGCTGGTGCTATATGTTTTGCCGTTGAAATCAATCTTCACCTCTTCGCCTTTATCGGCCCATCCCCAAATCTTTACAATGGCGTCTCTTTGAAGCACCATGCCATCGCTTATCAGGGCAGGAAGTCTGACCTGGCAAAATGCCGTCTGGCAAACGAGCAATAAGTAACAGAATAACAACCACCCAATCGTTCTTTTATTTATCCTCATAAATACTGCTCCTCTATATTTCTTTTAAAAATAACAGCTGACTTTCTGAGAGAGAGTATATGCCAAAATGACAATATATTGTCAAAAACTAATGTGAGGGAAATGAAAACTTGACATGGATCAGGGGCTGAAATACTATCGAGCAATAAATATTACACAGCTAAGGAGGTTTGAAATATGAATATGAAGAGGTATATATCTGCTGCCGTAATTTCAGTACTTTGCCTGGG
>JAFGDF010000137.1 GCA_016932235.1 Deltaproteobacteria bacterium
GATGAAATGATGCAAATGGCAAACAATATCAAGAGATAGGAAAGAAAAATGTGCTGTTTCGGCCTCACGCCAAAAATATTATTTAGCCTTATCATATTGGCAATCATAAGCATCGCTTCCTTTTCATCCGCATCAGCACTGGAGATTCGGATTAAGGACCGCGCTGTCGTTAAGGAAGATGTTATATACCTCGGTCAGATAGCGTCCTTTCATCCGCCTAATGATGATCGTGTGTCATGGCTTCAAGAACTGAAAATTTCATCATCACCACCTCCCGGAATAGCCACAAGAATAAACAAACAGCTTTTATTCTATAAAATAGACTCCCATATCGCGGGTATGGATGATATCCAATTTTACATGCCCGAAGAATTGGTCGTTGAGCGAAGCGCGCAGTTTGTGGATTCCGCCCGTCTTGAGGAGATTTTCAAGGAATATATTATGGACAATTCCCCCTGGCCTCCCGAAAAATTGTATTTTGAAAAGATACTTACGCCCGGCAGGACAGCGCTGCCTTTGGGCAGGCTTCGCTGGGAGATACAGGAAAGGCGAAACAATAATTTTATAGGGAATATTGCCATTACGATCGGTTTTTGGATTGACGAAAGTCTTGTGCGGGAAATCCCGGTATCCGGCAGGATAAGCATCAGCAGGAAAGTTATTAAGGCGGCAAGAAAGATAGACAGAGGGCAGATTATCTCACAAGGGGACCTGATGGAAATTACGGAAAGCTATTCCAGCCTGAAAAATAACGTTCTATCCAGCGCGGAAGAAGTTATAGGGAAGAGATCCCTGAGGAGTATCCGGTCCGGCCAGATCATTTATTCCCACATGGTTGAAACACCTCCCCTTGTGAAAAAGGGCGACAGGGTACTCATTAAAGCGGAAAACGCCGATCTGATCATCACGGCCCTGGGAAAGGCCCTTGAGGACGGGAGATCGGGAGATCAGGTAAAGGTAATTAATATAAGCAGCAAGAAAGAGATCCATGCCAGGGTAACAGGGCCGGGGCTGGTAGAAGTTACTTTTTAAAATACGGCAACAGAAGGAGAAACTGTTCATGTTAAAATATATATTATCGTTGATTGCCCTTTTTGCAATATTTTCTCTCACGGCTTGCGTCAGTTTCCCCTTGAAGAGGGAGTCCGGAAACAACGCGCCTTCCACGTTTCAGCAAGTCGAGGTTGCAGAAAGCCGCCCGGAAATTAAAGACCCTTCATCAGGTGCAAATCTTTGGCATGAGGCATCATCAAGGAACTACTTCCAGGACCTGCGCGCACATAAGGCAGGAGACCTGGTTACGGTGAATATTGTCGAAACATCAAAGGCCAGTAAAAATGCGACCACAAATACAGGAAGGGAATCATCCCTGAGTGCGGGAATCGACAACCTTCTGGGATGGGAAGGAAAATTAAAGCACCTGACATCATTAGGCAATAAAAACGTGCGCAGTGCCTACGACAACACCAGCATGTTTAAAGGTTCATTGAATAACAGTTTTAAGGGATCAGGGACAACCACCAGAGATGAGAGCATGACGGCGTCAATCACTGCAAGAGTTATGGAGGTCAAGCCAAACGGAAACCTTTTTATACAAGGGTCAAGAGAGGTAAAGGTCAACCATGAGACCCAGTATATCATCCTGTCCGGTTTTATCAGGCCCATGGACATATCTCCCGACAACACGGTCCTGTCAAGCTATATCGGGGACGCAAGGATAGAATATATCGGTTCAGGATCTGTTAGTGATAAACAACGGCCCGGATGGTTAACCCGGGCTGTCGATATTATCTGGCCCTTTTAGAGGAGTTTAAAAATGAAATCCCTATACAGATCTTCAGGTATTCTTCTCCCCTTTTGTATTCTCCTGCTGACCCTATTTGATTGTTCTGCCGCCTCCGGAGCGAGGATAAAGGATATCACATCACTCAAGGGTGTAAGATCGAATCAACTCGTCGGGTATGGACTTGTAGTTGGGCTTAATGGTACGGGTGACGGTTCGGGGACGAAATTTACCATCCAGTCCCTTGTAAACATGATGGAACACCTTGGAATTCACTCCCTCTCGGACCAGGTTAAAGTATCAAATGTGGCGGGAGTCATGGTAACAGCCGATCTCCCTCCATTTGCCGGGAGAGGAAGCAGATTGGATATCCTGGTATCCTCCATCGGAGACGCCAAAAGCCTTCAGGGAGGAACACTCCTCATGACGACATTGAAAGGCGCTGATAATAATATTTATGCGGTCGCCCAGGGGCCTCTTCTTGTCGGAGGTTTCACTTCTTCGGGGGCGGCGGGAGGAGGTGTGCAGAAAAACCATCCTACCGTGGCCAGAATCCCGGGCGGCGCTACAATTGAAAAAGAGATACCTTTTGATTTCAACGACCTGGATAATTTGACAATCGCACTGAATGAACCTGACTTCACGACGGCCTTCAGAATCTCCAGGGCCATTAACAGCGGCCTGGACACAGTTGTAGCATCCCCCATTGACGCCGGGACGGTCAGGGTGGATATACCGGAATCCTATAGAGATAACCTGGTAGACCTGGTGGCGTCGCTTGAACAGATTGACATCAGACCGGATATGGAGGCGAAAATAATCCTGTCCGAACGTACCGGAACCGTGATTATGGGTGAAAATGTCAGGATCTCCTCGGTTGCGATTGCCCATGGCAATCTAAGTGTCCAGATCAAGGAAAAGAGCAATGTCAGCCAACCGGCTCCCTTCGCAACAGGACGGACGACCGTTACTCCCGATTCCAGTGTCGATATCACGGAAGAAAATAATAAACTCCTTCTAATAAATCCCGAGGGCGCAAATCTTGGCAGTGTCGTAAAGGCACTTAACGCGATAGGCGTATCGCCCAGAGATCTGATTACTGTATTCCAGGCCATAAAGGCATGCGGGGCCCTGCAGTCGGACCTGGAGATAATATGATAAAACAAAGGCGTGAGGCTTAGGGCGCAAGGTTCAAGGCAGAGGCTCGGTTTAATGCAACCCAACAGCATGGGCAAAATAAAATGCAGGATATAAAAGTAAATTTTTCCAAGTATATGCATAACGAAAACGGGTCAAAACAAAAGAATGATGCATTGAAAAAGGCCTGCAGGGAATTTGAATCGGTCTTTGCCCATGAAATTTTGAAAAGCATGCGACGGACCATTGAAAAAGTGGATCTTTTCCACGGCGGGCAGGGGGAGGAGATCTATGAATCCATGCTGGATCAGGAATTGTCCAAAAAATTAGCGGGATATGGCAGTAATAGTCTTACAGATCTGCTTTATCAACAACTTAAAAGGAATGATATATCGGAAGGGGCACAGCTTGACGATATTTCTTATGATGATAACAACAGAAGCCGGCCTCTGTGGCCGTTAAAGGCACCATTATCATCCGGATACGGCTGGAGGAAAGATCCCTTTACAGGTGAAGATCGTTTTCATCATGGAATTGATCTGGCCGCTGAAGAGGGGACCGAGATAAGGGCATCCATGCCGGGGAAGGTTATTATCAGCGAATATAGGGAAGGATATGGGAATATGGTTGCCCTGGATCATGGCCGGGGATATGTTACAATATACGCACATAACAAGGATAATCTTGTTAAACAGGGAGATCGGGTTACCAGGGGTGCACCCCTGGCAACGGTAGGGTCAACAGGAAGAAGCACCGGTCCCCATCTCCATTTTGAGATAAGAAGACACGGTCAAAGAATGGACCCTCTTGAATTCCTGGGGGCCTGAGTAACCTTGACTGTTAATTTCATTATGGAAAAACCTAATTTTAAACAGATCGAATAATGATTTTATATATATCAACCTTTTGTCGATATATCATATGAGGAGAACCCATGGAGTTTAATATTCCGGAGATTGAAGATCTTTACAGGATGAGGATCTCGCATTTCAGGGACCTTCTGGATTGTATAACCAGGGAAAGAGACAACCTTATCAGTATGGATATTAACGGCATATGGTCAAACATGGAAGAAAAACAAGGCATACTGGACTCGATCGAAAAGACCGAAAACATATTTGCCGGCACTCCTGACTATAGGGCCTTAAGTCGCGAGATACCGCCTGAAGAGTTACGCTCCATTATCAGGCTTTCAAGGACACTCGGCAAATTAAGGGAAGAGATCAGGGTCAGGGTGGAAGAAAATACATCCTTTATAAAAGAGACCCTCGGCTTTTTTAAGGACATTATTTCCGTATTTGCCATGTCCTGTCGCAGTGAAGGAGTCTATGGCCCCGGAACAAAAAAGAGAAAAGAGTTGTTCAACATGATATATCACAGCGAGGTATAATCATGAGCGGGATAGGTCTGGTATTGAATGTTGCAAAAGACGCCCTTTTAACCCAGCAGTATGCCATAGATGTCGTCAGCCATAATATAACCAATGTAAGTACTGAAGGTTATACCAGGCAATCTCCCATACTGGAAGCGAAAGATGCCGCGCCATATGGAGGATTCATATTCGGAAGGGGTGTCGAACTTAATGATATTATCAGGAACGCAAATGAGTTCATCGAAAAAAGGCTCCGGAACTGCCAATCGGACCTTCTCGCCATGACGGAAAAAAGCCTTTACATGGGTGTAATAGAATCGATTTTCGATGAAAATTCGGGCAGGAGCCTCAGCAACCAGATGGTTGACTTCTGGAACGTGTGGAATGACCTTTCAAACAACCCTTCGGGACAGCCGGAGAGAAGCCTCCTGGCTGAAAATGCCTCCCTTCTCACTGAAACTTTTAGAGATCTGAGCAGTGATCTGATAAAACTGGATCAGGAAATCGACAAGTCCATACAAGCCGGTATTGGTGAGGTCAATCAGATATTGACCCAGATCGCCGATATAAACAAACAGATCCTGGTTCTTGAAGTCTCCGGTAATGCAAATGACCTGAGGGATCAGAGAAACATGCTGGTTAACAAGCTGTCGAAA
>JAFGDF010000138.1 GCA_016932235.1 Deltaproteobacteria bacterium
ATATTGCGGACACAGCGCCTTAATGGGCAATGTAATGAGAGAATGGCAAGATGTTAAATATATATTAGGTTTATTTGGGAAGAGAACAGGAGAAGCGCGAAAGAGAGAAAATGGCAAAAGAAAAAGAATATCAATTGGAAACTTAAGTTATTTTATTATTAACGGTTGTCCCTTTTTTTATATTTGTTAAACTGATTCTGGTAGTACTTATTATCCGGTTCCATTGTAAGCGCCAATTTTATTGTCTCCACGGCATTTACAAGATCACCCTTTACGTAATATGCCTCTGCCAGCGTGTCAATATACATGGGATTTTTTTCAATTTCTACCGCTTTCGCGGCAAGCTCGACCGCCCTTTGGGGATCGATAAGATCCGGATTCTTTGACGTTACGAGGAGCCATGCAAGATTGTTCAGCGCAACAGCGTGCCCGTCATCGATCCGCAGGATCCTCTCATAAAGATAAACGGCTTCCTCATATCTCTCAAGATTATGATTGACCATGGCCAGATTCTGGAGCAACTGAATATTGTCAGGATCCTCATCAAGCTCAACGTCTAACATTTTTCCAACCAGCGAATATTCGAAATCCCGCTTTACCTTGCTGAAATTCAGAAAATATCCCAGGCCTATAACGCAAGTGAGAAATATCATAAAAGATGAAATAACAAACCTATTATGCCGTTTTATCAGACCCGGATCTTTTGAGACTCTCCAGAGACAGTCAACACGCTGTTTGATGCTGAAATGGTGCCAGCTTGGAATTTCCCGACTCCGTCCACTCAATAACCCGATCTTCTCCAGTGAGCTGATAATAGGCCACGGTCTGCCCATCACCTCCGCTGAATATAGATCCGCCTGCCTTTCGAAATTTCGCATGAAAAATCCCATTATAAACCTGAAATAGATGATCATTAAAACAAGCATGGGCATGGATAGAAACAGATAGAGGAGACTAGGAGATTTACAAGTACCCGTCCCGGCAAGCCCCGGGAAAGATGGGTGGGCGGCGATGAGATAAAAGGGTATATCAAACAGCCCGAGGGCAAGGATCATGTATCCGATGAAGAAAAAAATATAAAAAAGGAGGTGCCGGTATTTAATATGTCCCACCTCATGCGCTAATACTGCTTTAAGTTCCTCAACTGAAAGTAATTCCATCAGGGAATCCGTTACAAGGATATAACGGAATCTCGGTACAACTCCCATTACTCCCGCTGTCATCATACGCCCCTCGAAGGCAGGCCACCTCATTAGACCCCTGTATCGGAAACGCATATCGCGGAGAAACTTTCTCAATTCATCAAGCTTTTCGGATTTTCCAAAGTGCTCGCAGCCCCACCAGTATTGAATAAAAGGAGGCATAAAGACAACCATAAGGCCAAGAAAAAAAGAGAAAAAAAATATTTGCCCCACCGGCCTGTTTATTAAGCTATAAGGACCGCCCCACGGACTGACGGCTATCAGATCATATATAAGGGTAAGCGCTAACCACGGGAACAGGATGGGAATGTTGAGATGCAGGTTCGATCTGATAAATGATTTTCTTGACAGCTTTGTCTTAAAGATGACCGAATGCGCCGGATGTGCACAATACCATATAGTTGCAAGGTACGAGATGAATATAATAAGCGCGATGGAGCCCTGTAAGACAGAAAATTGATTTACGACGGGGATTATCTGCATCCATGATTTAATGTCAAACAGGTAAATATCGAGACAGAAAAGAAGGATAGCTGTAATTGAGAGCTTCATGATGAGATTATGATACTCACCTGTCAGGCGACCATCATAATTTCCGCTCCCGGATGTTCTCTTTATAAACCGGTGAAAACTTACTCTGCAGTATCCCAGGAAAATCAGCCAGCATGGAAAAATCATCCCCAGACTGTAAACAGGAGATAATAGCTGGCTACTTTTAGGATAATTGATATTAAAGACCAGCAGTACTATTATAAAATAGATAATATTATTAAACATGATGGATCTTTAATAAGTCCATTACGTCTCTTTCTTAAACTCAAGTTTTCCTCCGCCGGGAGTCATCGTGTGATCACTGACAATAACAATATTTGTCTTGTAGCGAGCTTCCAGATCCGCGAGCTCATGTCTCTTTTTATTTTGTATATAATCCGCCACCTCAGAAGGTAATTTTCCCTGTACCTGCACGATGTTACCCTTTGAAATTCCCATCCATATCCGGCGCAAGAAGGAAATAGCGGCCGCCTCAACCGAGATTACCAGCCCCCTCCCCTGGCAATGCTCACATATCTTGTAACTTTTGGATTCAATTGATGGGTTCAACCTTTGCCTTGATAGTTCCATAATGCCGAATTTGGAAATATTGGAGGTATCTGTCTTTGCCCTGTCCTTCTTCAACTCTTCTCGAAGGGCCTTTTCCACATCTCTGATGTGCTTACGCTCCTTCATGTCTATGAAATCTATGACAATCAGCCCGCCCAGGTCCCTTAACCGCAGCTGACGTGTAATTTCCACGGCTGCCTCCATATTGGTTCTAAAGACCATACTCTCGACATCCTTTCCCTTAAACCCACGGCCCGAGTTGACGTCAATGGATATAAGCGCTTCTGTCGTATCAAAGACTATTGATCCACCGGATTTAAGCGGAACCTGTTTACGGTATATACTCTCAATCTGGGTTTCGATGCTGTAATGATCAAAAATTGGCCTCTTTTCTTTATACAGCTTTACTTTTTTATGATCCCGCGGGGAAATAATCTCCATGTATTCTTTGATCTTGTTAAAAGTCTCCTTATCATCCACGACAACTTCGGAGATATCACTGGAATATGTATCCCTGATCGTCTTAAGACAGAGATCCTGTTCCTTGTGTATAAGAGACAAGGCCGGAGATTTGGTGACCTTTTCCCTTATATTTTTCCAGAGCCTCAGAAGCCTGTTGAGATCCTTTGACAGCTCCCTTTTACTCTTCCCGGAAGCAACCGTTCTCACGATATAACCTATCTCATCAGGAATTTTTAACTGACCAATCACTTTTTTCAGCCTTTGCCGCTCTTCCTCATCCTCTATCTTCCTCGAAATTCCCCTGATGGTGCGTCCTGGAGTCAAGACCAGATATCGCCCCGCAATGGATATATAAGTGGTGAGCTGCGCGCCTTTCTTTCCAGGCATCTCCTTCGTGACTTCAACAAGTAGTTCCTGCCCCTTTTTAAGCACCTTTTCAATGGGAGGAAAAGGTTGGCCCTTTGAAGCCTCTTCATTTTCATGAAAATATTCAGGGTGTACGTCATCTATGGATAAAAATCCGTTCCTGGCGCCGCCGTAGTTTACAAAACATGCCTGAAGGTTAGGCTCCAGACGTTCAATAATCCCCTTATATATATTTCCCTCCTTCTGCTCGGATTTTGAGGTATCAATATGGAACCCGTCGAGCAGGCCGTCATTTAAAACAGCGATCCTGTATTCTTCGGAATCCACGGCATTTATTAGCATTTTCTTTGTCATTTTCTGGTTTTCGCTTTCCTTTTTATCTGATTGAATTTTTACTCTGGTACTCTATACTACCTCTTGTGGAGATCAATAAATTAATATATCATATTCTATTAGACAACAGAAATATACAATTGTATTTAATTTTTAAAGTATAATAAAAATGCCGAAATTATTTGATCATAATCAATCTATTCATGACGAATGGCCTTGCAGAATTGGAATTGATATCGGGTCCACTACCGCAAAAGTAATCGTGCTTAACGGTAATGACAATATCTTGTTTACTGATTACAGACGCCATGACGCGCTTATCAGCCAAACCCTGATGGATATATTCCAGGATCTGTCGGATAAGCTCGGGGACCTGTCCGCTCTGATCAGTATCACCGGTTCAGCAGGAATGGGTATTTCAGAATGGTTATCTATCCCGTTTATTCAGGAAGTAATCGCCTCTGCTGAGGTGGTTCAAAGATTCTATCCCGATGTAAGGACCCTGCTCGATATTGGAGGCGAGGATTCCAAGCTGATATTCTTTAACGATCAGGGACGCGCCGACATTCGAATGAATGGAAATTGCGCAGGCGGTACCGGGGCCTTTATCGATCAGATGGCCACTCTTATTGGTGTCCCCTGTGAAGATCTGAACCGGCTTGCCGAAGGGCACGAATCCATACATAACATCGCTAGCCGATGCGGTGTCTTCGCGAAAACCGATATACAGGCCCTCATGAGTAGGGGTGTTTCACGCCCGGATATTGCCGCCTCCATCTTTCATGCCATCGCGCTCCAGACCATAAGCGCCCTTTCGAAAGGTTTTGTTCCTGAAGCCAAGGTGCTTTTCATCGGTGGCCCCTTGACTTTTATCCCTATGCTGAGAAAAGTGATGAGGGAGAAGATGGGGCTGAATGAATCTGATGTCCTTGTACCTGAACACCCGGAGTTCTTTCCGGCGATCGGCGCGGCCATTTCATCAGGCTCAAAAAAATGCAAGCTCACTATTTCGGCTTTTCTTGATATGCTCACAGCCGGCCGCAGAGAATCCTTCTCTAATGAAGACTACGAATCTCCTTTATTTAATAATATAAATGAATTTACGGAATGGGAAAGGCATCGTTTCGCCCATGTGGAAACAGTTGATCTTCTCGAACTTGACGGGAAAAGATGCTTCCTGGGCATTGATTCAGGATCCACGACCACAAAAACCGTTTTAATCGATGACATAGGCAGGATAGGTCTTGAATATTATATCCCCAACAGGGGGGAACACGTATCAGCGGTTCAGGAATGCCTTTCTTATTTCTCGAATAAATTTCGCGAGAACAGGATATATCCGAAAATATTGGGAACAGCCGTCACAGGGTACGGGGAAGATCTTATTAAAAAGATCTTCGGCATAGACAGAGGTATTGTGGAAACTTTAGCCCATTACAGGGCGGCCCGGCATCTGGTCGATGATGTCAGCTTTATCCTGGACATTGGCGGGCAGGACATGAAGGCCATGTATGTTGAAAATGGTTATATCCGGAAAATCGAAATAAACGAGGCATGTTCATCCGGATGCGGAACATTTCTGCAGTCTTTTGCCGAAATACTGAATTGCCCGGTTTCAGAATTTTCCGTAAAAGCCTGCACTTCGTCATCTCCCTGCAATCTTGGTTCCAGGTGTACTGTTTTCATGAACTCAAGGGTAAAGCAGTCTCTGCGGGATGGTGCTGCGATAGAAGACATGGCGGCGGGTCTTGCTTATTCTGTAATCCGTAATTGTCTGAATAAAGTATTAAAGATAAAGGACATGTCCACCCTAGGAGAAAAAATTGTAGTGCAGGGAGGCACTTTTCTGAACCCATCTGTTCACAGGGCATTTGAGAAACTTACGGGGAAAAAGGTCTATTGTCCGGATGTGTCCGGTATTATGGGGGCATTTGGGTGCGCCCTTTTAGTGAGAGACTCGTATATGGCTCAGGGAAATTCTCCGGAAAAGATACTCGACCTCGATAAGATCGCCAGGGTCGGCAACTGTGCCAAATCGTTCATCCATTGCGAAGGCTGCACGAATAGATGCATAGTGACCAAACTGGTTTATGATAATGGCAGCCTCTTTTATTCCGGGAACCGCTGTGAACGTATCTTCTCCAACGGTGAGGCTTCATCAAAAAAAGGATACAATCTTGCTGAGTATCAAAGCAAACTCTTGTTCAGCTTTCATAAAAATCCTTCAGGAGAGTCAAAACTGATTATAGGCATCCCTCGCTCCCTTAATATCTATGAAAACTATCCCTTCTGGTGCACACTCTTTGCGGAACTCGGCGTTGAGGTGCGTCTTTCATCACGCTCAAGCGGTACCATCTATGAAAAGGGAGCGGGAACGGTTATGTCCGACAGTATCTGTTTCCCCGCAAAGATGACACATGGACACATAATCGATCTTATCGGGAAAAAGGTGGACAGGATCTTTTATCCAATTGTGGTTTACGAACAGCACGATCAGAAAGGCTTTAACTGCTATAACTGTCCCATCGTCACGGGGTATCCAGAAGTAATCAAGAGCGCCATCAATCCGGAAGGCAGATATGGAATCCCTTTTGACACTCCTGTTATATCATTCAGGGATATCTCTTTACTGGAAAAGATCTGCAGGGAGTATATCGGATCTCTGAAGATCGGCAGAAAAGGATTCAAGGCGGCTTTCAAAAAGGCTCTCAACGCCCAGAAAGAATATAAGACGGCATTAAGAAAAAAGGCTGAAGAAACAGTGGCGAAAGCGTCAAGGGACGGGCGAAAGGTCATAATGCTGGTGGGACGGCCATATCATATGGACGGATATATCAATCATGGAATACCGGATATGCTGGCCAGGATGGGAATGGACGTGATAACAAGTGATTCGACTCCTATAACCTCAGGCCTTGATGATGTTCGCGCATTGACACAGTGGGCCTTTTCAAACCGCCTTTATCAAGCCGCCAAGTACACGAATATGCATGATAACATGGAGACAGTTCAACTCAATTCATTCGGTTGCGGCCTTGATGCCATAGCCACGGATGTATTAGTGGAAATCCTCTCCAAATCAGGGAAAAACCTGACCGTTTTGAGGATCGATGAAATAGACAGCCCGGGTTCAATAAGGCTGAGACTCAGAACACTTGTGGAGACTCTCAAAGTTAAAAAGCTTCCGTCCAACATCCCGGGTGTTTCGGAAGATATCGCCCTGCCGATATTCAGAGAGGAAGACAGACACCGGAAGATTATTGTGCCCTTTTTCTCCAATTTTCATTCGCCATTCGTCAAATCGGCTTTACAAGAAATGGGCTATGATTTTGAAGTTCTCGATCCTCCAAATAAAGAATCACTGGAAGTCGGGCTGAAATATACAAACAATGAGATATGTTATCCAGCCATTATCGTGGTGGGAGACATCCTCAAGGCCCTGCAATCAGGCAGATATGACCTCGGGCATGTGGCGGTGGGGATAACCCAGACAGGTGCCCAGTGCCGCGCAAGCAACTACGTCACCCTTATCAAAAAAGGCCTTCTGGGAGCGGGATTCAGTAACATACCTGTGGTTACCGTTCACTTCAAAAACGATACCCTGAACGATCAACCCGGATTCAGCTTCAGCCGGTATAAACTATCAAAGACCGGCCTCTTTAGCCTGGCCTTCGCCGACTCGCTATCTCTGATATATCATCCTGTGCTCGTTCGTGAAGAGAAACCGGGAAGCGCCTGGAACCTTGTTCAAAAGCATCTTGATCTCTGGTTCCAGGAAAAAGATATGAACCAGGATAAGGCAATCACACATATCGCGGAAGCGGTGAAAGATTTTAACAATCTGCCTGTTCATGAAGGTTCCTACCCCCGGATAGGCATCGTCGGGGAGATATATGCCAAATATAACGATTTCTGCAATTATAATGTGGTGTCCTGGCTTGCCAGGCATGGTGTGGAAGTGGAGATTCCATGCCTCATTAATTTTTTTACCCAGGGATTCATTAACAATATCGTGGATATTAAAGAATACCTTGATAAAAGAAATATATTCATACCATTAAATAACCTCGTGCTGGGTATAGTAAACAGGTTCTTAAAACATGTCGATGGGGTGCTCGAAGGGTTTAAATTCTATAAGCCGTTTCCCGTGATTAAGGATATCGCTGAAAAGGCGTCACGGGTTATTGATCTCGCCAACCAGTTCGGCGAAGGATGGCTAATCCCAGGAGAGGTTCTCAGCCTTGCTGAAAGAGGAGTGGAAAATATCCTGTGTCTTCAGCCCTTCGGATGTATCGCGAATCAGGTTATCGGCAAAGGGATAGAAAAAAAGTTAAGGGAACTATCCTCCAATCTGAATATCCTGTTTTTGGACCTGGATGCCAATACAAGCAAGGCCAATTTTTTCAACCGGCTTCATTTTCTCGTTCAAAGCGCGAGGATAACCGAGGAATTCAATTCTTCCGGCCGGATCAGGTACGCTTAAGTTTTATGGTAAGAGGGAATACCTCGAAAATTGTTCAACGGAAAGAAAAATGGATTGAAGATCATGGATATTGGTTGTGGGAGCGGCACCCTGCTAGCGGCATTGCTCGATAGATTTCGAGAAATCGGAAAGGTAAAGGATGTCGATGAAATACTGTTAGATGTGTCCTATCGATGCGTGGACGCCTTCCTCATGTGTGAGACAGTCTCCCTGCTCACTCAGCCTAAAGGAATACGCACCGAGTACCATATGCTGCGTCATCAATGGTACGATCTCATCCGGCAGGCACTTGGCACTCGCTTTGGCTGTCTCTCTGAATCCACCTGCTATTCCGACAAGCACCTTGAGCTTTTCACAATGCATTTCGGAAAATTGTTGTCGTCATAGATATTAAAACGTCCATAAGAAACTAATGCCAAACCACGCCCATTTCCTGTTCAGGAGCGGTGAATCGGAAATATCAAAGGTTACGATAATATAAAAGTAGAAAAGAGGGTCATTAAAGTATTTGGAGTCCGTACCCTATACCAGCTTGTCATTATAAAAAAAATACCATTCTATGACCGTGTTTTCCAGTTTGTAGTAATGGAAGATATAAAAAACCGTCAGAATAAGCAGGAGGGCAAACAGCACAATGAATACGAATATATCGAGGACGAGAAAAAGTGTGAGAAAAACCAGAGAGAACAGAATGATAAACATCATCACAATAAGATGAATAAGCCTCTCATGCTGTAAAAAACCAATCTGGGTAAGATGAAATGACGGAAAGTCCTTATCAAACTCTCCAGTCGCCAACCTGCTGTTATGCTCTTTAATAAATTCAGAAACTCCCCTCATGCCTGTGATTCCTTTCTCCCGCCGTTTCGTTCAAAGTGCTGATGGGCCTGATACATGAATGTCCTTATGGCAGCCTCCCTGTTGGGCTGAAAAGTACCGTCGTATGAGGCATCCAGATATGGAACCCTCTTCCGGTTTAGGACGGGCTTGATGATCGCAGAGGTCATGGTACTGGGCATGCACGTAAACGGGTAAACATTCACCACACCGTTGTAACCGGCATGCACATATTCCATTATCGCTGAAATACTCAGGCATGTCTCCGTGCCGATATCAAAATTGAAGAGATCATCTTCTTTCAGAATATCTTCCAGGTGTCCGACCCTGTGATCCTCCCGGAGGTCAATAATAGATCCCACCCTGTTATAAACCTTTTCTTGCTTTGACTGTTGATACCAGAGCTCTCCTCCGTGCCTGATAAACTTTTTCAGATTATTTATCAAATCTTTCAACCTTAACTGCCTAAGGTTATACCTTAATCCGGTCCGGGCCTCCCTGAAACGCTCATAGGCGATAAAGTTGAGCCATTCCGCTATGGACGCATTCACCACTTCCGCACCATGTCTCTCAAGCGATCGTATCAGGTCCTGGTTAGATTTGACATGGGTCCTGAGGTATATCTCACCCACAATGCCTATTATGGGCTTGGGAGGAATATCCCGATCAATAATTTCTTTCCCCTCAATAATGATCTCATCCAATTCATTGAGAATTTTATCATATCCGTTTGCAGCACCGTATTTTTCAAAAGCGCCCGCCATGTTTCTCATGGCCTTTTCAATAAATTCATCAGCCGCACCCTTTTCTCTTTCATAAGGCCTTATCCTCCACAAAAGCCTATCAAGTATATCCCCGACAATAACGGACAAAAATCCCACTTTTCGAAAATCGCGGCTTTTTCCATCCTCCAGCATGCCTTCAAGGGAATATGAGTCATCTGTTGAGAGGGAGCCTATTTTTAGGTCCTTCAATCCAGGAATGGTATCGAGAACGATCCGCTGATACTTGTTGTACATGCCGAAACGGCAGGGGCCACCGGCGTGCGGCATAAAATACACATAATTCTCAGGGTTAAAGTATTTTCCCAGTCTTGCCTTTTCCAGATTCATAAAATAAAGTATATCCCCCATGGTCACCTGGCAGGGGTAACACTCCTTGCCCGAGGTGAACTCTTTTCCCAGATCAAGGCCCCTATAGGTGTCCATGATCACGGCGTTGATCCCGAATCCCCTGAAGGTCCCGGCAAGTAGATTAGAACCTATTCGATTCATTTCAGGGATAAGGAAGATCTTATCCTTCAGATCAAATCTCCCTATGTTTTCCGAGAGACTCTGAAAGATTCTGGAGGGGCGCAGGACTTCGTCAGTCAGGGTACTATTGCTGTCTGTTTCCATTTATCTTGCTCACGCTGTTTTCAATGACGTTTTTAAAAGCCTCGAGTCTTGTCATGACACCCGCAACTGCGCTGTGCTCATCTAGCTCAAGAATCAGATAAGGTTTATGTGCCATGATGTATCGATAGAAATGCTCCAGGAATGAGTCCGCCCCGCAGCTGAAATTAGTCAAGTGAAGGCCGAAAAAATTAGGTTGGCCCGCTATAATCTTTGCTGTCCTGAGTATCCTGGCGCCTAATCCCCAGTACATATCAGGAAAGTCCGAAAGATCCACTGAATCAACATCCAAGAAATCCATCGGGACCGCGGTAACGGATATTTTTGACAGGTTCTGCCCGAGCCTCAGGTTCAGCCTCTCATCGTAAAGATTATACGGACGTCCGGTTACAATGACAACGGGCTCTTCAGGATCATGCCCTGCAAGTATCTCACGGCCCTTCCTATGCATTTCATTTAAAAAATTATCCTGTCTTTCCACCGCAAAATCTATTGCTTCTTTTATTTCGGATCTGTTTCGGCCTAATCTTTGAGAGACCTGCTCATCCAACTCCATGGCGAGTGTTTGAGGATCATGCCTTAAATGGACAACTGGGCTGAGGATATTATCCCTCTCCAGGTCAAGCGCCATCCTGACCATATAGTAGTTCCCCTGTACGAGGGGGCAGTAAAACCCGGCCTCATTCTTTCCTGGAGACGGCATGTCCACCATAACGGGAAGGAACATAAAACGTGTCTTTCCTCTCAACATCTTCACGTGGCCGTGAGAGACCTTTACGGGATAACAGGTCTCCGCGGTCATGGTCTCAATTCCAGATTCTGATATTCGATTGTCGGTGGCTGGCGTGAGTACGAGCCTGTATCCAAGCTTATCAAAAAAATGGGCCCAAAAAACACCAGTCTGATGGGTATAGAGAGAATTCTGTATCCCTATCGTCGGCCTGCCTTCCATTTCCATCAACGGCTCATCACCGATAACCTCGTACAGCCCGGACATATATGTCTGCCAGATTGAATCCCTTAATTCAAAAAAATTCTCTTTTTTCTCTCCGGTCCCCCTCGTCAATTCGTATCTGCCGCATTCGCCGCCCCAGACACTTTTTCTTCCGTCAAAATCATATATTTTCAGTTTACACTGATTATGGCAGTTCGGGTCTGCCCTGCAAACCTTTTCCTTGTAATTCATCCTGTCTTCTATGGCGCTTTTCAATCCGCGAAAAATGCTTTTTCCTTTTCCTTCTGATTCCATCTTTCCCTTGATGATTATTGCCGCGCCGTAAGCTCCGAGCACCTCCCTGTGCATGGGGACGGAGAGACCACGACCCAGGATATTTTCAAAGGCGGCTACGACCCCCTTGTTTAATGAGGGACCGCCTAAAAACATCACCTTCTTCCCGATTTTTCTCTTGCCCACAACCCTGTTGAGGTAATTATTGGCAATGGCGTAACATAATCCGGCGATGAGGTCCTTCTTCTGCGCTCCTTTCTGGTGATAGGATACAAGATCGGATTCCATAAATACGGTGCACCTCTCGGCAAGTTTTATGGGGTTATCCGAAGAGAGGGCGATCTCCTGAAACTCACCGACTATATTTATTCCATACTTGTTTGCCAGCTCATGAAGGAAGCTGCCGGTCCCCGCGGCACAGACCTTGTTCATATCGAAATCTATGGGATAGGTATTATTAATATATATATATTTTGAATCCTGGCCTCCGATCTCGAATATTGTATCTATGGAAGGATCGATCTCCACAGCGCCTCTCGCGTGGGCCGTTATTTCATCAATTATGAGATCGGCGTTTAGAAAATCTCCCACGACCGTTCTTCCTGAACCTGTCGTGGCGACACCCATGATCCGAATCATGCCGCCTATCCGGTCTTTTATTGTCTTGAGCAGTTCCTGTGTCACCTCAATGGGTTTTCCTCTGGTGTGAACATAGTCCTTGCAAACAATCTCACTTTTTTCATCAATCACCGCATACTTTGTTGTTGTTGAACCTATATCTATGCCCAGGTAAACAGGAAGGTCCTTTCCCGTTATCGTTGCGCTTATCAGGTTCTCCTCATTAAAAAAGGTTTGCTTCAGGCAAAGCTTACCTGCAACAGGGAGTTCCCTTGTATTCCTTTCCAGCATTTTCTCAGCAGCATCTTTAACAATAACACTGTTTTTAATCCCGTTTTCGAGCGCATGCAACGCAACCCCCAGAGCTCCAACTGATGTGCTGTGCTCAGGGACGATCAAACCGGGAAAGTAATTCTTAAAGGCGCGAACCTGCAGTTCATTAAGAGAGAGTCCGCCGATAAACAGGATCGGTTCGTGAAGAACCCTGCTGGATACTATTGTGCTCATATAATTTCTTGCATTCCCCACATGCAATCCGAAGATGATATCCTCAAGGCGTTCCCCTTTATTTTGAAGATGTATCATATCGGATTTGGTAAAAACAGTGCAACGGCAGGCAACGTTTGAAGGCTTTTCGCTCTTGAGACCCAGCGAGATAAAATCAGCCAGTATCTGGCCAATCCGGTCCTGCGAGATATTCTTTTCCTTAGAATATATTGATGTTGCAAGTCGCTGGGCCTGCTGATCGATGAATGAACCCGTTCCCGAAGCGCATGGCCCGTTTGTATTGAAAGATTCAAGCTCCCAGTCCAGTTTATCCGGATCATGATCATTCCCGCTATAGCTGATCTGAAAAAGAGCCGTATCCTGCCCTCCCATGCTTATAATCGTTCTTGCACCGGGCTTCAGGAAAAGAGATCCCAGCACCTGGCTGATAGTCTCAAACTCATAAAAACATCCGAATCTGCCGCTGATCTCATGTCCATGGTTACCGGTAAAGGCAACAGCCTTTATCTTTTCACCCCACTTCTCGTAGATCTCGTCGATTATCTTTATTGTCACCTCTTCTACCCTGCCCATGTGTCTCTTGTAAGGTGACTCATATATGATATTCTTTTCCCCATCAATAACCACACAGTTCACACTGATGGAACCAACGTCAATTCCCGCATAATATCTTTCAGACTTTTCTTGTCTTGTTTCTATCATCACCGTTCAGCATCTAATGTTTTGAAAGCAGATCATGAACAATTTTAAAACACTATATTTAGAAATTATTTCAAGGCATAAAAAACATTCCCGGAGTGCTCTATGCTTTTAATCCTTCCCTTAATCAACAGCCCTTTCAGCAGACTTTCAACGTCCTCAAGAGGAAGATTAATTACGCTTGAGATATCGACGGCGCTGACCGGTCTTCTCCTTGCCATCTCCAGTATGGCGGCTATATAAGATTCGTACTCTCCTCCTTCCTGCCTTAATTGCCTGCCGGTAATAATCTCCGCCTTATTTCCAAAGATTTCTTTTATTCTATCCATATGTTCTCTGTCGAGCGGCCGTGCGCTTGGATCTGATGGAGGACGGACCACCGTGTTCAACTGTATCTTCTCAGGAGATATCTCATCGATAATTTTTTTCAACCCGGTAATCTCATGTTCCGCATCATTCACACCCTTCAGGAGCACAACTTCGAGCCATAGAAGGCCATGATAGCTTTTTCTGAGCTTTTTCACCCCTTCGATAACCGTGGAAAGCACAAGTTCATGGTGGGGCCTGTGGATCTTTCTATATGTATCCTCAAAGACGGTAGAGAATGTGGGAATAATAATATCAGCTGCCAGCAGACGTTCTCTTACCTCATCTTTCCATAATAAAGATCCGTTTGTCAGTACTGCCACTTTAGTTGCGGTCAGCTTCTTTATATGCTCAATGACTTTATCGATTTGAGAATAAAGCGTAGGCTCCCCGGATCCTGAAAGGGTAATCGTATCAGGGCGTGTTTTCTTTACCGCGGTCCCAAGCTCATCCAGAACATCTTTTAGCGGCACATACTGATCCGTGTCTATCGTCTTCACGGTTGTCCTGCCCACCTGACAATAAAGGCAGTCATAGGAGCAGGTTTTGGGTTTCACCAGGTCAACTCCCAGGGACAACCCGAGACGCCTTGATGGAACAGGGCCAAAAACGTATCTCATGAAAAGTCCTCCATTATTTTAATGCGCTTCATCCCAGTTCTTGCCGTATGACATATCCACCTTTAGCGGCACATTCAAGGGATATACTGTTTCCATCTCTTCCCTGATAATGGGCGTCACAATCTCCAATTCAGACTCAGGAACCTCGAAGACGAGCTCATCATGAACCTGCAGGAGCATCCTTGTCCTTGATCTGTCTTTATTCAGCCTGCGGTGTATCTGAACCATTGCCTTCTTGATAAGATCGGCCGCAGACCCCTGGATCGGGGTGTTGACCGCCATTCTCTCAGCTTCAGCACGAATCCTGAGATTGTCACTATTAATATCAGGGAGATATCTTCTCCTGTTTAACAGGGTAGTAACATAGCCGCGTTCCCTTGCCGTTTTTATTATCTCTTCCCTATATCTCGCCACACCCTTATGTCTCTCATAATATGAATCAATATATTTCTTTGCTGTCTTATTCTCTATCCTCAGTTCATCGGCCAGTTTTCTTGGACCCATTCCATAGATAATCCCAAAGTTTATGGCCTTGGCAATGCGCCTCATATCCTGCGTAACACCTCTTAAGTTCACACCCAGTATCTCAGAGGCCGTCTGGGAATGAATATCTTCATCGTTCCTGAATGCGTTGATAAATGCTTCATCTCCTGAATAATGCGCAAAAAGCCGGAGTTCGACCTGGCTGTAATCAGCCGAAACCAACAGGTTCCCGTCATCCGGGATGAAACCTTTACGGATCTCCCTCCCTTCCTCTCCCCTTATGGGAATATTCTGAAGGTTCGGGTTACTGCTGCTTAAACGCCCTGTTGCCGTAACGGTCTGGTTAAATGATGTATGGACCCTTCCGGTAGACTCCTTAACCATCCTTACCAAAGCATCCAGGTACGTGGACTTTAGCTTTGATAATGTCCTGAACCTCAGAATAAGTTCCGCGATCCTGCTGCCGTCGGCTGCAAGTTTATTAAGGACTTTCACATCAGTTGAATAGGTTTTTGTTTTCGATGTCTTGTTATAAACCGGCAGATGGAGTTTCTCGAAAAGAACTGAACCGAGCTGTACCGGTGAGTTGATGTTGAATTCAGTGCCAGCTTCCCTATAAATTTCCTTCCTGATCATGTTTATTTGATCGGCAAAATCAATCGACATTTTATTAAAGAAACCGACATCAATCTTTATTCCCGCAAGCTCCATATCCATTAATACAGGGATCAGTTCCATCTCGAGATTGTAAAAGAGTTCATGATTCAAGTCCTCACGCAGACGGCTATCGAGGATGGACATGAGCCTCAGGGTAATATCAGCGTCTTCGCATGAATATTCCATCGCGCTTTCCACACTAACCTGTGAAAAATTTATCTCCTCTTTCCCCTTCCCTGCCACTTCATGATAGGAAATCATTTTATGATTGAGATACTGCTGTGCGAGGTATTCAAGATTATGCTGTCTGAGGCCGGGATTTATGACATATGACGCGACCATGGTATCAAAATGGATACCACTCAAGTTGACTCCGTAACGTTTTAAAACCATGGCGTCATACTTGATATTCTGACCTACTTTCATTATCCCATGATCCTCCAGAACCGGCTTAAGCTCCCTGACCAATTCCACCGGGCTCATCTGTTCCGGCGCCCCAAGGTATAAGTGCCCGACAGGGATATAGAAAGCGCGTTTTTCTTCGAAACATAAAGATACCCCTACCAGTTCCGCATTAAGAGGATCAAGGCTGCTGGTTTCCGTGTCAAGACAGACCACCTTTTTATCTTTTATCTTCTCTATGAGGCCAAATACTTCTTCTCTGGACAGGCAAAGCCGATAATCACAATCCTTGGCATCCTTTCTATCGGCGAACATATCCCATAATCCGCGAAACTCGAGTTCCCGAAATATTTGGGTCAACTCTTCACCAGAAGGTTCCCCCACCCTTAAATCTTCGATCTCCTTTTCCAGAGGAACATGGCAGTCTATTGTGACCAGTTTTTTACTAAGAATCGCATCCTTGTAAGACTTTTCTAGGTTCTCCCTCAGTTTTTCACTCTCTATTTCATGAATGTGCTCAAAGACGTTTTCAAGGGTTCCGTATTTTGCGATTAACCTTGCAGCAGTCTTCTCTCCCACACCAGGGACGCCCGGGATATTATCAGAGCTGTCACCGGAAAGTCCCATCAGATCTATAATCTGTTCCGGCTCCATCTGATAATCAGTGACGAAATTTTTATAATCAACATACTTATCCTTCATCGTATCCCACATGGCTATTCTGGGAGAAATTAGTTGCCTGAAATCCTTGTCTCCGGTTACCATTACGATTTTAAAACCTTCCCTCTCCGCCCTTTTCGCAATAGTCCCAATAATGTCATCTGCTTCATATCCTTCATGCTCCAATAAACTGACGCTCAGACCTTCTATAATCCTCCTTATATAGGGAAGTTGGATGACCATGTCATCTGGCATCGGGGGCCTGGTGGCCTTATATGCACTGTATAGCTTATGTCTGAAAGTCGGTCCCTTGAGATCCATGGCAATGGCCAAGTATCTTGGATTCTTTTCATCGAAAAGCTTCAGAATCATTTTTGTAAAGCCGAAAATCGCATTAGTGGGAAAACCCCTGGAATTGGAGAGGTTTCTTATGGCATGATATGCACGGTGGATATATGAACTTCCATCCACAAGATAAACGATCTTTCTTTCTTGTATACCAGTCATGGCCCTCTCGGTATTGTGATTTACAAACGTGGAAGACTCATTAGGGAGTAATCATCCACCCATGGGAGTCTGCCGGACTTTGTCCTGCATGCTTCTGAAGAAATATTTCAGGAAAGGCTATTTCTGACCGGTAGATTCCGGGGAAGTCTCTTCCCTCAGGAACCTTGGCACCTGGCCTGCCTTGAGAAAATCCGCAAATTCCAGCTCCGCAAAATTGAAATTCAGTTTCGGGAAAGGCGGAGCTTCCCATCTGGACCGAATCTCATCCATAGGATATTTCTCACTTTTCACTGTTTCCCTGGCAATCGCTACAGGACACGTGTTGGTCGTAAAGCCTATCCGGTTCCCGTCATTATCATAAATTATCTCGTCAATAAACCAGCCCAGGTGCTTTCCGTTTATTCCATATACATGTTGTTCATCATACAGATAAGCGGTCGGAATTCCATTCCACAAATAGATCGTATGATGGTAATCATTTGCAAAATAAGCGACCGAATTGCCGTCTTTGTCAAATAGTGTCTGTTCCAAAGAGCACCCCCTGAATTTTGATCATCAACAGCCGCATAACTGCCGGCGCGAGGAAGGCCCCAAAAGAGACCGGATCATATTTTTTAAAACATGAAGGCCATGAAATAGATAAAGTTGAGTTTACCATGTGTTTTTAATATTCCTTCATGCTGAGATAGTTAAGTACAGCCTGAATCAAGCCATGAGCTTACCTTGCATAATCCACAGCACGGATTTCACGTATGACGGTAACCTTAATCTGTCCCGGATAGGTAAGTTCTTTCTCTATCTTTTTCGCGATATCCTTGCAGATAACGAATGACTCGTCATCACTTATCTGATCCCCTTCAACCATTATCCTTATTTCCCTTCCTGCTTGGATCGCATAAGAGCTGCTTACACCTTTAAAGGACATCGCTATCTTTTCAAGATCTTCCAGTCTCTTTATGTACGATTCCAGCATCTCCTGACGGGCACCCGGTCTGGCGCCAGAAAGGGTGTCGGCAGCCTGCGTTAGGACCGCGAGGATGGAATCGGGCGGAATATCTTCATGATGTGCGGCTATGGCGTGAACAACCTCATCGGATTCCCCGTGCTTTTTTGCCAGGTCACTGCCAATCAGGGCATGAGGCCCTTCCACTTCATGATCAACGGCTTTACCGATGTCATGAAGCAATCCGGCCCTTTTCGCCTGCTTGACATTTAGGCCAAGCTCTGCTGCCATTATCCCGCATATGAAGCCAACTTCCCTTGAGTGCTGAAGAACATTCTGTGCGTAGCTGGATCGATACTTCAGTCTTCCGATCAATTTGACCAATTCCGGATCTATCCCATGGACTCCTAAATCAAATGTGGCCTGTTCTCCTGCTTCCTTGATACTTATTTCGATCTCTTTTTCAACTTTCTTTACTATCTCCTCGATTCGAGCAGGATGAATCCTGCCGTCTTCAATTAATCTTTCAAGGCAAATCTTCGCAACTTCCCTCCGAACAGGATTAAACCCCGAAAGGATAACGGCTTCCGGCGTGTCGTCTATAATAAGATCTATCCCTGTGGCCGCTTCCAATGCCCTTATATTACGTCCCTCTCTGCCGATTATTCTTCCTTTCATCTCCTCATTCGGAAGGCTGACAACAGAGATCGTCCTTTCTGTTGCATAATCACCCGAATATCGTTTGATTGCCAGCGCTAGAATTTCTTGGCTTTTATGTTTGGCCGTCTCCCTTGCCTCGTTCTCGATCTTGCGAATAAGTTTTGCAGCGTCATGCTTGGCTTCTGATTCAATAGAAAGCAAAAGGAGCTTTTTTGCCTCCTCGCTTGATATTCCGGCTATTTGCTCGAGTTGTTCTCGCTGCTGAACGATCAGTTCTTCATAGCTGTCCTGTTTCTTTTTCAACTCATCTTCTACCTGTCCAATATTTTTCTCCCTTTTATCAAGAGATCTATCCCTGTTTTCGTATTGCTCAATCTTTTTATCAAGGGCCTCCTCTTTGTGAAACAATCTCCTCTCCTGTGCCTGTAACTGTCCCCGTTTTTCCTTTGTTTCCTTTTCAAAATCAAGCTTCATCTGATAGATGGTGTCCTTGGCCCTGAGCATCGCCTCCTTTTTAACTGTTTTAGCATTTCTATGCGCTTCGTTGATGATCTTTTTTGAATAATCCTTTATGGACTCAAATTGCCTTTCAATAATCCTCTTCCGAATCCATAATCCCAGAAAAATCCCTACAATGACTCCGGACGAAACGCCAACAATCATCTGTATTGACATCATAACAAACCGCCTTCCTAACAAACAGGGGGAGAAAGGCATGAACCGCAATAAAGCCATACTACATTCGGGCCTTTACCGCCTGATTATAAAATTATTTTGCTCAATAAAAGAGGCTTGAATATTTGTTGAACGAAAGCGGATATGTGATGATCAAAAAAAAAGGATGTCTCTCGGTACCTATAAATAATGCAATGAAATTATTGAGTATGATTATGTCTCTTCCATTTTTTTATAGAATAGTCCTATAGACTCTGTCGATTTTTTCCATTAATTTATACAGATAGGTAATTCACCCTTACGCTTTCATCCCCCGCCCATGCCTCGTATTTTTCTTTTCCTTTTTTAGTAAATACCGGCTCCCTGAATTGTATAGAGGATCCGGCCGGTTTATTTTCATAGCGACATTGAAAACAAATCAATCCAATTTTGAATCTATATTGGATATGATTTTTTCAGATCTTTTGCGAATCTCAATCAACAGCTCTTCATGTTCCTTCAATAGCTGAAAATACTCTCCCGCGATATTAAGAGCGAGTAGAATGGCTATCTTTTTTTCTGTAAGGCCCTTACTGCCCTTGCTTATGTCATCTATCTTCCTGTTGACATATTCCTCCAACTTGGAAACCTGCGCGGGGTCTTCATCACTCTTAATATGGTATTCCTGGTTAAGAATCGTTACTTTTAAAAGCTCATTCAAAACCATTACTCCATAGGACTAAATATCCATCTGTTCAAGTTTTTCCAGAAGAGATACTACCCTACCTCTGGCTTCATTCTTTGCCCGATTAAGATCCTCTACCTCTGCGGTTAATTTATCCCTTGTTTCCATAAGGTTTTGATTTTTCAATATCATAGACTCTTTTTCTTCCTTTAATTGGATTATCGTTCTAATCAGAGAATCCACTTTTTCTTCAAGAACCTTAAAATAGTCGATTTCCTCTTCCTGTTTCATGATACGCCTCTCAATTATCTATTCGCTGTAAACTCAATACCCAATCCATATCTTATCGTGTCTCGGTTCCAGGCTGAAGATCAGCGATATCCGGAAATACTCGATCCATATCACCATCAGACTTTGTCCGACAGAATCCTACTGCATATTATATTTTAACAAAAAAAAGTCAATAAAAAAGGCAAGCGGGATGCCTGCCTTTCGATCTTGATATGCCCTTAATTGGAGCTTTTATTTGTTTTTATTTGCTATTTTTATGCGATTTAATGCCTTTTTAAATGCTAAATCAGCCCTATCAAAATCGATATCCTTACTTTTTCTGTCCTTTGATAATCTTTTTTTGGCTTTATCAATAGCTTTTTCTGCTCTTTCTATATCAATATTATATGCTATCTCTGCTGATTGGACCAGTATTGAGACCTTGTTCTCCGATACCTCCGCGAAACCATTCGAAACAGCCAGATATTCCCTTTTATCCTTGTAATCGTATCGCAGTTCACCGGGAAGCACACCTGTTAGAAAATTAATATGACCGGGTAAAACTCCAAAGGCTCCTTCACTGCCCGGGGCGATAACCATATCTACTTCCTGGCTTACCAGGACCTTTTCGGGTGTTACTACTTCTAGGTATAATGTTCCTGACATGATCAATTCACCTCTATTTGTTGGCGGCAGCCATCTCCTCAGCCTTCTCGCGTGCCTCCTCGATTGCACCTACCATATAGAAGGCTGCTTCAGGCAGGTCATCATGTATTCCCTCGATGATCTCCTTAAATCCGCGAATAGTATCTTTTACCGGTACATACTTTCCTTTTCTTCCTGTAAAGACCTCAGCGACATTAAAGGGTTGAGAGAGAAATCGCTGAATCTTTCTCGCCCGCGCGACGGTCAGTTTATCATCATCAGAAAGTTCATCCATTCCCAGAATCGCGATGATATCCTGCAGATCTTTATATTTCTGAAGTATCTGCTGAACCTGCCTTGCGACATAATAATGTTCCTCTCCCAGATAATTAGGATCAAGAATACGCGAAGTCGAATCAAGAGGATCCACCGCCGGATAAATGCCCAGTTCCGAGATTGGTCTTGAAAGAACAACCGTACCATCCAGGTGCGCAAATGTCGTAGCGGGTGCCGGGTCAGTTAGATCGTCTGCGGGCACGTAAACGCACTGTACAGATGTAATAGACCCTTTATTCGTAGATGTAATCCTCTCCTGAAGTTCCCCGAGGTCGGTCCCCAATGTGGGTTGATAGCCGACGGCGGAGGGGATTCTCCCCAGCAAGGCTGACACTTCGGATCCTGCCTGGGTAAACCGGAAGATATTATCGATAAACAGGAGAACGTCCTGTCCCTTTTCATCACGGTAATACTCAGCTGCTGTGAGCGCTGAGAGAGCCACTCTTGCCCTGGCACCGGGAGGTTCAGTCATTTGGCCATAGATTAATGCCGCTTTCTCGAGGACTCCTGATTCTTTCATTTCGAGGTAAAGGTCATTTCCTTCTCTAGTCCTTTCCCCCACGCCTGCGAATACGCTGATACCGCCATGCTCTTTGGCTATGTTATGAATCATTTCCATCATGACAACCGTTTTTCCGACACCGGCGCCGCCGAACATGCCCATCTTTCCACCGCGTGGAAAAGGCACAAGAAGATCTATAACCTTAACGCCTGTCTCAAGAACTGTCACCGATGTGTCCTGTTCGACGAACTCCGGCGCATGCCTGTGTATCGGTAGAAACTCGGTAGCGTTGACAGGCCCCATTCCATCAACCGGTCTCCCTACGACATTAAGAACACGCCCAAGAGTGGGATCGCCTGCCGGCATAAGTATCGGTTTCCCGGTGTTTTTTGCCTTCATACCTCTCACCAGGCCGTCAGTGATATCCATGGCTATACACCGGACCACATTATCACCGAGGTGCTGGGCGACTTCGATTACAAGATTATCCTCCATATCATCAATAGCAGGGTTGGTAATATGTAATGCTGTCAGAATCTCCGGCAGTTCTCTTTCCGGAAATTCCACATCTACAACTGGACCTGTAACCTGAATAACTTTCCCTTCGCTCATAACTTAATCAAGACCTCCTTTATTTTGAGACATCTAGGCCTTTTTAATAGCCTCGGCACCACCGACTATATCCATTAATTCAGATGTAATAGCGGCCTGTCGTGCCTTGTTATAGATCAGAGTGAGATCTTCAACCATCTCCTTGCAATTTTTTGTCGCATTATCCATAGCTGACATCCTGGCAGCTTCTTCGCTGACCTGGTTCTGAAAAAATGCGTTTAGAATCTGAACACTGATATGAGTAGGAAGCAGGTCGATCAGGAGACTCTCAGCGTCCGGCTCGTAAAGATATTCCGAGGCATATCCATCTTTTTCTTTCATGCTTTTCGGAGGTTCGACCGGAATAACCTTTACGATTGTCGGTTCCTGCTTAGCCATATTTATAAAGCGGGTATATAGCATATATAATTCATCAATATCGCCGTTTATAAATCTGCTGATAAATTCTCCCGTCATCCGATTTGTCTGGGAGATATCGATTCCGCGGTAAATATCCTTATAGGTCGCGGATATGTTGAAACCTCTCTTGGTGAAATGATCTCTCCCTTTCTTTCCTACCAGTGTCAAGCCATAAGTCCGCTCCATACCTATCTGCTCATTAACCCATTTTTCCGCCGCATTAATACTATTCACATTAAAGCTCCCGCAAAGTCCCCTGTCAGCGGAAAAATGAAGCAGTTCAACTTTTAGAATATCCTCTCTTTGAACAAGAAGCGGATGTATATCCGGATCAATACGGCTGGCCAGCTTTCCAAGTACTTCCGTGAATTTCTCGGCATAAGGCGCAAAGTTTTCCATCTTGCCCTGACTGTTGCGCAGTCTTGCCGCCGCCACCATATTCATCGCCTTTGTAATCTGTTGTGTCTTTTTTACGGCACCTATTTTACGTAGAATATCTTTTAAAGTCGCCATCTATATCTTCTCTATATCCAATCCAGAGTTCTTTACAGCCGGCCCTTCGAGCAATGCCAGGATTCGACGCCCGGCCATCATACTGATTTTATATTTCTTAACTAATCCTCATGTTGAAAGATCCCTTTGAATTCATCAAGTGCCTTCTTAAGTCTGACTTCCAGATCATCATCTATATCTTCCTTATCTTTAATTGCTTTCAACAGATCCGGATTCTTATTCTCCATAAAATCCAGCATCTGTTTCTCATAATCCGCGACCGCGTTTTCCGGCCATTCATCGAGATATCCTCTAGCAGCCGCAAAAAGAATCATTACCTCCCTCTCGGCAGCCATCGGCTGATACTGGGACTGCTTCAGGACCTCAACCAGTCTGCGCCCCCTGTTGATCTGTCTCAGAGTAGCCTTGTCCAGATCACTGCCGAATTGGGCAAACGCTTCCAGTTCTCGGAACTGTGCCATTTCGGTTCTTAGTGTTCCTGCCACTTTTTTCATCGCCTTTGTCTGAGCTGCACCACCTACCCTGGAAACTGAAAGGCCAACATTGATCGCCGGACGCACCCCGGAGAAAAACAGGCTCGGTTCAAGATATACCTGTCCATCCGTGATCGAGATGACATTCGTGGGTATATAGGCTGAAACGTCTCCGGCCTGGGTCTCTATGATAGGAAGAGCAGTGAGAGAACCGGCTCCAAGATCATCGTTGACCTTGGCCGCGCGCTCGAGCAAGCGGGAATGATTGTAGAAAATATCACCGGGAAATGCCTCCCGACCCGGAGGTCTTCTCAGCAGTAATGATACCTGGCGATAAGCGGTCGCTTGTTTTGATAAATCATCATAAATTATTAATGCGTGTTTACCGTTATCCCTGTAATATTCCCCGATGGAACAGCCTGAATAAGGTGCCAGAAACTGCTGAGTTGCCGGATCACTCGCACAAGCGGCAACGACCGTAGTATATTCCATGGCACCGTTACGCTGCAGGATATCAACCACCTGGGCTACTGTGGATTTTTTCTGTCCAATAGCAACGTATATACAGTAAATATCAGTATTTTTCTGGTTCAAAATCGCATCGACACATATAGCGGTTTTCCCGATCTGGCGATCACCTATGATGAGTTCTCTCTGCCCTCTGCCAATCGGCGTCATCGCATCGATTGCCTTTATGCCTGTATACATGGGTTCATTAACGGGCTTCCTGGCTATTACTCCCGGGGCGACCATTTCAATCCTTCGAAATTCCTTGCTGTCGATCGGACCCTTTCCATCCAAAGGATTACCGACCGCATCAATAACGCGGCCCAGGACCGCTTCACCTACAGGAATTTCAGCTATCCTCCCCGTTCTTTTTACGACGTCACCTTCCTTTATCGTGGTAACATCACCCATGACCGCGACACCCACGTTATCCTCTTCCAGGTTAAGACACAGGCCATAAATCCCTCCAGGAAACTCGAGCATCTCCATAGCCATGGCCTTTTCAACACCATGCACACGAGCGACGCCATCGCCGACGGATAAGACAGTTCCGGTTTCGCTCACCTCCATCTTTTTATCATAATCCTTAATTTGGTCCCTTATAACCTGACTTATCTCTTCAGCTCTAATCTCCATAAGTC
>JAFGDF010000139.1 GCA_016932235.1 Deltaproteobacteria bacterium
ATAGGCATTTTCAGAAGACCGGCCCACCCTCCCCCTGAGCTGATAGATCTGGGCCAAACCAAAACGGTCGACCTCATTGATAATAATAGTGTTGGAAGAGGGTATGTCCAGACCTGATTCGATTATCGTGGTGCAGATCAGGACATCTGCTTCCCTTTTAAGAAATCGCAGCATGGTCTCTTCCAGATTACGCTCCTTCATCTGACCATGGGCAACGGCAAACCTGGCTGTTGGGACCAGTTCTCTCAGTCTGACGGCTATTTCGTCAATGTCTTTTACACGATTATGGACAAAGAAGACCTGGCCGCCCCGTTCAATTTCATCTTCAATGGCTCCTTTTATAGTCGCATCATTATAGGTGGAAAGATGTGTCTGAATGGCCAGCCTGTCTTCAGGAGGAGTATTTATAATACTCAGATCCCGAATACCCATCATGGACATATGCAGACTCCTTGGAATGGGTGTGGCTGTCAGGGCCAGGACATCCACCAGTGTCCGGTATTTTTTAAGTTTTTCTTTCTGGTTGACCCCGAATCTCTGTTCCTCGTCGATTATCAGGAGACCCAGGTCCTTGAAAGCCACATCCTTCTGCAACAGCCTGTGGGTGCCTATTATAACATCGATTTTTCCGGATCTGATTTTAGCCAGTATCTCTTTCTGCTCGGCCCTTGTTTTGAAGCGGCTTAGAACGGCGATTTCCAGTTGATAGGGATCCATCCTTTTTTTGAATGTCTCGTAGTGCTGTTCGGCAAGGACCGTCGTAGGGACGAGCATAGCCACCTGTTTCCCGTCCTGTACGGCCTTGAAGGCCGCCCGAATCGCGACCTCCGTCTTCCCAAATCCCACATCCCCGCAGATGAGTCTATCCATGGGACGATCCGATTCCATATCCGTCAACACATCATCTATTGCCTTTATCTGATCCGGGGTCTCCTCATGTTCAAAGGATGCCTCGAATTCCCTGAAATAGTTATCAGGTCGTGAAAAGGCGAACCCGTCTCGATATTTTCTCACGGCGTATATCTCTACAAGATGCTTGGCGATCTCCATAACCGATCTTTTCGCCTTTTTCTTGGCAATATCCCATGATCTTCCGCCGAGCCGGTCCAGCCTGGGATTGCTTTCATCAGCCCCGATATATTTCTGGAGAACACTTATGCGATCAGCGGGAGTATACAACCTGTCATTGTCTGCATAATCGATGACAATAAAGTCGTTGATCTTGCCCTCGATGTCCATCCTGATCAGACCGCCGTACCGGCCTATTCCATGGTCTTCATGGACAACAAGATCATTCACCTTCAACTGGCTGAAGGAAGTCCAGTCCAGCCCTTCTCCGTCTCTGACCTTTATCGACTTGGCCCCTGCCCGCTTGGGCCCGAATATCTCATCCTCGCTGACTACATATATTCCGGCCTCGGGCCAGGAAAATCCCTTTGACAGCCTTCCGAGACAGATGCTTACCCCCTTTGGTGCGGATACCCTGGACCAGTTTTCAGAGATCTCTTCCACTTTCACATCATAATTATTAAGTATCTCCTTCAGGCGGCCTGCCTGCTGTTCCGTCCGGCATACAAGTACGATATGACCGCCAATACTTATCCACCGGAATATCTTTTCCGCCAGGGGCGCCATGGATACCCTTCCCTTTCCCGCGAACCGGATCTCCAGATCATCATCAATATCCGATACCCCCGGTATATTCACATTACCTATGCCGCTGCCTCCTTTTTCAACAGCCAGATCTCTGAACTCTATTCTCCTGTATTTTTCTATCAGAGAATCAACATCTTCATTGGAAAGGACAATCCCTGTCGTATCGGGAAATGGTTTCCCCTGTTCAGTTGCCTCCTGCCGGTGTTTTTCCATTTCCATGAGGATTCTTAAATGGAATTTCTCCTTTTCCGTTTTCATGCGCGCTGGATCCGGCAGTATTACCAGTCCTTTCGGGGGGATGTATGTAAACAGGGTATCGAGCTGGTGATAAAAATGATTTAACCATGCCTCCTGCCCCGGAAAAGTCGGCCCCTCATAGGGAGATCCTGGCAGTCGTCCCATGGACCTTGAACGTTTCACGGCATCTTTATCCAGAATGATTTCGCTGGAGGGAAGGAGAATCATTTCTTTGAGATGCTCGGTGGATCGCTGGGTCAGACTGTCGAAATAACGCATGGATTCCAGTCTGTCACCCCAGAACTCCAGGCGGACCGGAAGATGGTAAAGAGGCGGGAATATATCGATAACTCCCCCACGGACTGAATAATCACCTCTTTCTTCCACAAGTGAAGTCCTCTGGTATCCTCCGATTTCCAGTTTGGAGACAATAACCTCCCTGGAAATATCCTCACCCGTCTCAAAGTATTCTATAAAATTTAACAGACTCTTCTTGGGAATAATCCTGAAAAGGATCGCCTCCATGGATGTGATGATGAGTGGATTTTCTTCAGAGGTAAGGGCAAAAAGTGCCTGTAATCTCCGGTTTATAAGATTCCGGTGAGGGCTCAGCCCGGCCATTGGTGAGATATCATAAATAGGAAAGTCATAAAGCTTTCTTCCACCCGGCCCACCATTTGCCCAGGTTTCAGGCAGAAAAAATTCCATTTCCCGGTATATCTTCGCGGCATCTCTGGCGCTTGGCAAAATGACAACGGAAGGCCTTTCAATCTCAATCAGCAGTTGCGACAGGAAATATGACCTCGCAGCACCTGAAAGACCCGTCACGGACACACTGTGCCTATCTTCTTTTTCCAGGTATCCTTTTAATTCATCTAAATATCGATTCTTTGACATCATGGAAATATCTTACCCGGATTCAGTATCCCTTTTGGATCGAACAGGAACTTTATCTTCTTCATCCAGCCCAGGCTCTTTCCGTGCTCAGCGTACATAAATTTCTTTTTGCCCATTCCCACTCCGTGTTCTCCCGTGGCAGTCCCGTCCAGTTCAAGCGCCCTTGAGACTATCCGTTCGTTCACACCTTCAATAATGGCCCATTCCTTTTCATCTCCTGTTTTTCCCTGGACGGTAATATGGAGATTCCCGTCACCGGCATGGCTGAAGACATAGGCCGAGATACCTGTCCTCTGTTTCTCTTCCATTGCAAGGCCGATCATTTCCGGATATGCCGTTATGGGGACGGCAACATCAATAACCATATGGGAAGATCCCGGATGGTTTCTCATAATCGTCTCGGCCAGTCCATGCCGTGCTTCCAGAAGCCTGTTTCTCTCTTCCCGGCCAAGCCCAGGTCTGAATTCCAGGCAGGCCTCTTCATCACAGATCTCTTTCACCATTCCCAGGACTTCCTCAAGATGCATCATGGAGGGGCCATGATATTCGGTAAAGAGTGTGGGCGCTACATTCAGTCCAAGTCCGTGCTCCCTGTTGATCAGGGAGATACAATCATCGGTAAGCAGTTCCAGGGAAGCCGGCGATATCCCCGACCGGATGATTTTAAAAACTGCCCTGCCGGCGTTTTCCACTGTGGGAAATGTGATGATTGCGGCGGAAAATTCCCCGGGAAGTCCGGTCAGTCTTATGGTGGCCGAAGTGACTATGCCCAGTGTACCCTCTGATCCTATGAAGAGATTTATAAGGTCATATCCTGAAGAACTTTTTGACGCCCTTGTTCCCAGATTTATTATCTCTCCATTCGCAAGCACAACATTGAGTCTCAGGATATTGTCCCTTGTTGATCCATAACGGACGGTACGTGTGCCGCTGGCGTTATTGGCGATCATTCCCCCGATTGTAGCGGCCGCCCCCGGATCCGGGGGGAAAAAGAGTCCTCTATGCTGCAGTTTCTTATTCAGCTCCTTATAAATCACTCCGGGCTCGACATCCGCCTGAAAGTCCTCCTCCCTTATATCCAGTATCCTGTCCATTCTTGTAAAATCCAGGATAAGCCCCTTCCTTATTGGGATCGGATTTCCTTCCACACTGCTCCCCGCACCCCAGCCGGTTACGGGTATTCTTCTCTGGTTTGCATATTGTAGTATGTTTGACACCTCCGATGTGCTCACCGGCCATATAACGGCCTCCGGGGATGAAGGATCATGCTTTGACTGATCCTTTGAGTGGAGGTCCAGTACTGATTCACCCGTAGAAATACGATCGGAATCAACAATGGATTTAAAAAATTCCAGATCTTTTTTTTCTATTTTATTAAATTCCAAAATCATATCCTCCTCTTTCATGGATCCGTTTGTATTCATACATAAAAGACGGGTTATTGACAATACCCACTTTTTAGGAACCGCCAAGGCACCAAGGTCGCGAAGAGAGAATAATTTTTCATTTGCCGGGTAATCCGCCAAAATCAGGCGGACAATACGGCAAATGAAAATACTCATCCTGCCTCAGGCAGGAGAAAAACAAATAAATAACTCTCAATTATATTACCTCTGCTCAACGCAAAAAGATCCTGATTAACTGTAAAAACGCCCGACGGGCTGAGTTATTTACTGATCATGCATGTTTCTTGCATGATCAGTAAAAAATAAAACTACTTAGCGATCTTTGCGCCTTGGCGGTTAAACCATTCAACCTTAATGATTTTTTAAAAGGATGGAGGAAAAGAGTTTCGCAGCAGGCGTGGACAGGGATATTGTTATGGAATGCAAAAAAATAGGTATGGATACAGGGGAATTCTCCGGCCTTTGCCTTGAGGCCATGCAGGGAATCGCAGAGGATCTGGAGCTATATTAGTTTAATATAAAGCCCAGGATGACATCTCCCATGGGCTCTTCTTCTATTCTTTCCAACTGGTCGTTATAAACGATTTTCCCTCTGTATTCCTCTTTAAGCTCATATACCCCATCCTGAGCAAGGTACAGTAATTTAGAGGAACATGAAG